>JALYGH010000731.1 GCA_030777205.1 Chloroflexota bacterium | reverse complement strand
ACGCCGACCTGGCCCATCGGGAGGCCAAGGGCCGGGCGACCGCCAGGCCGGCGCCCGCCGCGCTCGACGTGGATCAGGTGTGCGCTGCATGGGCGGACTAGCTGCGAGTGAATACGCCGATCGTGGGGACATCGCGCTCCGCGTCCCGCGGCACCGAGCGCGGCCGGCGGGGGCCACCTGGGCGGCCGGCGCGTTCAGCGTCCTGATGATCGGCGCGGTCCTCTCCCCAATCGTCCAGAACTGGCGGGTGGATCCGCGGGATGACTTCCCCCTCTCGTACTACCCGATGTTCACTGCGGACCGATCCGAGCGCGTACGGGTCACGTACCTGCGGGGGCTCGACGGGCAGGGGAACCCGATCAAGATCCGTTACACGTTCGCGGGAACGGGCGGCTTGAATCAGGTCCACAGCCAGATCAAGAAGACGGTGCGCCGCGGAGGGGCGGCCGAGCTCTGCCGCTCGGTGGCGTCGGGGGTCGCCCGCCGGAACGGCCGACCGCTCGCCGACGTCGTCACCACCCAGATCGTGACCGGTACCTACAAGGCATCGGACTACTTCGCCGGCAATACGACGCCGCTCGCGGAGCGCGTCCACGCCAGTTGCCAGGTCGAACGGGATCGGCGATGAGGCGCCTCCTCCGACGGCTCGACGGTTACTGGTTCGCCGAGGCGCCGGCGGCGCGGCTGGCCGCGCTCCGGATCCTGATCGGCGCGTACGCCCTGGCCTACCTGGGCTGGCAGTACGATGAGTTCCTGGAGGTGGCCGGCACGTCGCGGGCGCTGTTCGACCCGGCCGGGGTCGTCGCGCTCCTCGATGCGCCCATCCCGGCCGAGGCGTTCCGCATCCTGCTCATCCTGACCCTCGTCGCGGGCGTCCCGTTCCTCCTCGGCTGGCAGTACCGCTACGCCGGGCCGCTGTTCGCCGGCCTGCTGCTCTGGGTGATGTGCTACCGGAACTCGTGGTCGATGGTCTACCACTCGCACAACCTGCTCGTCCTGCATGCCCTGATCCTGGGGCTGACGCCCGCGGCCGACGCGCTCTCGCTGGATTCGCTCCGGCGACGGTCCGCCCAGCCGCGAGCGCCACTCCACGGCTGGGAATACGGCTATCCGGTCCGGTTGATCTGCACGGTCACGGTCATCACCTACTTCCTGGCCGCCGTTGCCAAGGTGATGGGCCCCCTCGGCTGGTCGTGGGCGACCGGCGAGGCGCTGCGCGACCAGGTCGCCTACGACGGCCTGCGGAAGGAGCTCCTCGACCGCGGGGCGACCGCCCTGACGCTCACGCTCAACGAGCACCTCTGGCTGTTCACGGCGATCGGGGTCGCCTCGATGGTCATCGAGCTGGGGGCGCCGGCGGCGCTGCCGGACGCACGCCTGGGGCGGCTGTGGGCAGCCAGCGCCTTCCTGATGCACTGGGGCATCTACGTCATCATGGGGATCACGTTCCGCTACCACCTTTCGGGCGTCGTCTTCGCGTCGTTCTTCGACCTCGAGCGCGTCGTGGCGTGGGTTCGCCCTCGGTATGTTCGAGAAAGGTTCGACCGCGCCCGCTCGCGCTTGTGGCGGCGGCACCGCGAGCCAGCCGACGCGGGCATGGGGCGCGGCGCAGGCCGCCGGGCCGTACTGCCGGCCGGTCGTCGACTGCTCAGGCCGGTTGTCCTCGCTACGGCGCTACTCGTGCTGGTGCCGAGCTCGCTTGTCGTTACCGGGCAGGTCATGGCGCCGGCACGAGCGGTCCCGCCGGCCGGCGGCGTCCTCGACGGCACCACCGATATCGACGAGCAGGCGCTCGCCGACCTGGCATTCGAGCGGGCCCAGCTCGGTGCCCAATGGCTCGCGAACGCCGTGCGTCCCGACGGCGCGTACTATTACGGCTACGATCCGGTCCGGGACAGGTACGAGACGACGGATTACAACGAGGTCCGCCACGCCGGCACGACCTACGCGCTGTTTCAGGTCTACGGCGCCGGCGGGGCTGAGGACCTGCGCGAACCCGCCGAGCGGGCGGCCGCGTACATCGACAGCCAGTCGCGCGCGGTCGCGGCCGGGGGCCGGGCCTTCGCCTACAAGGGGGTCACGAAGCTGGGCGGCCAGGCACTGGCCCTCGTGGCGCTCCTCGAGCGGCGCCGCGTCACCGGTGACACGGCCTATGATCCCCTGATCGGCGACCTGGCTACCTTCATGCTGTCGCTGGAGCGGCAGGACCGGCCGGGCCAGTATTTTCACAAGTACGACGTGAACGCGGGCCGGCCCATCGCCGATGCAGTGTCGTCCTTCTACCCGGGCGAGGCCCTGCTCGCCCTGACGCGGTTGGCCGTGGCGTTCCCCGATGGGCCGTACCTCGACGCCGCGACGCGCGCCGCCAATTACCTCGTCCACGAGCGCGACGGCGACCTGCCGACGCTAGGCCGGATCCGGAACCGGGACCACTGGCTGACCATGGCGCTCAGCGAGCTGTATCGGTTGACGCCGGACCCGGACTACGCAACGGTGGCCTACCTGCAGGGCGACAGCATGCTGCGTGACCAGTATGAAGCGCGACACGGCCGTCCGGAGCTCATCGGGGCGGCTCGTGGTCGCGAGCCCATCGGTTTCACCGGCACCGCCACTCGGGGGGAGGCGCTGGTCGCGGCGTGGGGGCTGGCAGGCTTCCGCGGAGATCAGGACGCAGCCGCGCGCTTCGCAACCGGGGCGCGGCGAAACGTCCAATTCCAGATGCGCGTCCAGCATACGGCCGAGAACACGGGCCAGTTCCCCCGACCCGATCGGGTGATCGGCGGGTGGGGCCAGAATGCCACCCGACCGTATGTGCAGATCGACTACGTGCAGCACAACATTTCGGCCCTGATCGGGGTGTGGTACCTGACCGAGACGGGCGAGTTGCCGATCGGGCCCTCGAGCACTGGCAGCGAGTCGACACCATCGAGGTAGCCCTGCCCGTCGCCCGCCCGGCAGGGTATTCAACCCGGCCCCACGTTCGGGCTCAGCCGCCCGGGACGATGCGGTGGTACCGCTTCTTGCCGGCCCGCAGCAGCAGCCCGCCCTCGCCGATGGCGTCCGGCGCGATGCGCTGACTCGGGTCGTCGACGCGCTGCTCTCCGACGTACGCGCCGCCCTGCTGGATCAGGCGCCGCGCCGCCGCCTTGGACGGCGCCAGCGTGCTCATGACCAGCAGGTCGACGACCTCAATGCCGCCGGCCAGCCGATCCGGCGGCACGGCCGTCGTCGGCACAGTCTCCAGGTTGCCGCCGTCGCGGCCGAACAGCGCCTGCGCGGCGGACTGGGCGTCGCGAGCGGCGTCCTCGCCGTGGGTGAGCGCGGTGATCTCGTACGCCAGCCGCTCCTTGGCCGCGTTCAGCTCCGCGCCCGCGAGCGTCTCGTAGCGCTCGATCTCCGCCTCGGGTAGGAACGTGAACAGGCGGAAGAAGCGCCCCACGTCAGCGTCCTCGGTGTTCCGCCAGTACTGGTAGAAGTCGTACGGCGTCGTCAGGGCCGGATCGAGCCAGACCGCGCCGCCCTCGGTCTTGCCCATCTTCGCGCCCGAGCTGGTGGTGATCAGCGGCGACACCAGCGCGAACGCTTCCTTGCCCTCGACCCGGCGGATCAGGTCCACGCCGGACAGGATGTTGAACCACTGGTCCGTGCCACCAATCTGGAGCCGGCAGCCGTACTCGCGGAACAGGTGGAGGAAGTCGTACGCCTGGAGCAGGGCGTAGTTCAGCTCGATGAAGCTGAGGCCGTGGCCCTCGATCCGCTGGCGGTAGGTCTCATGCTGGAGAAGCTGGTTGACGCTGAAGTGGCGGCCGATCTCGCGCAAGAACTCGACGTAACCTAGCCTCAGCAGCCAGTCGGCGTTGTTCACCATCATCGCCCGCCCGCTCGCAAAGTCCAGGTAGCGGCCGAGCTGGGCCTTGATCCCTTCCTGGTTCGCCCGGATCTGTTCCGGCGAGAGGATCGGCCGCGCCTCGGTCTTGCCCGTCGGGTCGCCGACCATCGTCGTGCCGCCGCCGACCACCGCGATGACTCGGTGGCCGGCCCGGTTAAGATTGGCCAGCAGCATGATCTGGACGAGGTGGCCGACGTGGAGGCTCGGGGCGGTCGCGTCGTAGCCGCAGTAGACGGTGATCGGCTGCCGCAGCGCCTCGCGCAGCGCCGCGTCGTTCGACGTCTGGTTGACGAAGCCGCGTTGGACGAGCAGGTCCAGGGTGCTCTCCATTCCTCGTTCCCTCCGGGTGAGATGGTAGCGGATGCCCGGGCCCGGCGAGGGTGCCCGGCCGCGACGGGCTACAATGCGGAGTGCGCCGCCCGGCCGTTGGCGCGTCGCGGCGCGAGCACGGGCGAGGGTGCACCCTGGGAGGGGGACGGATGGCGAAGGTGGTGCTCATCCACACGGTGGCCGGGCTCGAGCACGTGTTCGGCCCGCTCTGCGACGAGGTCGCGCCGGGCCTCGCCCCGAGCCACGTCGTCGACGAGAGCCTGCTGAACGATACCATCGCCGCCGGCGCGCTGACCGACGAGGTGCGGGCCCGATTCCGGGCGCGTGCCGAGCAGGCGCGGGCGGAAGGCGCCGACGTGATCATGCTGACCTGCTCATCGGTCGGGCCGGCCGCCGACAACCTGGGCGAGGAGCTCGGCGTGACCGTCCTCCGGGTCGACGAGGCGATGGCCGAGCGGGCCGTCGCGCTCGGCGACCGCGTCGGCGTGGCCGCGACATTACCGACGACGCTCGAGCCGACCGCCGACCTGGTGCGGCGGGCGGCCGACCGGGCCGGCAGGGTAGTCGACGTCACGACCGAGCTGGCGAGCGGCGCCTTCCAGGCGCTCAAGGCCGGCGACGCGGCTCGCCACGACGAGCTGGTCCGGGCGGCGCTGCGGACTCTCGCCGCCCGCGTGGACGTGATCGTGTTGGCCCAGGCCTCGATGGCGCGGGCGCTCGCCGGCGCCGACAGCGTCGAGGCCGACGGGCGTCGCGTCCCGGTCCTGACCAGCCCGCGCCTCGGCGTCGAGCGACTGAGCGAAGTAGCCAGTGGGCAGTAGGCGGTAGGCAGCGGATACGTGCCGCTGCCGCTCACTGCCAACTCGCTCCGAAGGAGCCACCATGCCGCCTGTCCCCACCGCCCTGACAATTGCCGGCTCGGACTCCGGCGGCGGGGCCGGCATTCAAGCCGACCTCAAGACGTACTCGGCACTCGGCGTCTACGGCATGTCGGTGCTGACGGCCATCACCGCCCAGAACACGGTCGCCGTGACCGCCGTCCACGAGGTCCCGACTGATGTCATCGCCGCTCAGATCGACGCCGTCGTGACCGACATCGGCGCCGACGTCGTCAAGACCGGCATGATCGCCAGTTCGGAGATCATCCGGGTTGTCGCCGCGAAGATCCGCGAGCATCGTCTCGACCGGCTGGTGGTCGACCCGGTGATGGTGGCCAAGAGCGGCGACCGCCTGCTGCGCGAGGAGGCCGTGGCGGCGCTGCGAGCCGAGCTGCTGCCGCTGGCGCTGGTCGTCACGCCGAACCTGCCGGAGGCCGAGGTGCTCGTCGGCCGGCCGATCCGGACGCTCGACGACATGCGCGAGGCGGGGCGGGAGATCGTCGGGCTCGGTGCGCGGGCGGCGCTCGTCAAGGGCGGCCACCTGGAGGGAGACCCGGTCGACGTCCTATGCGCGGGCGACCGGATCGTGGAGCTGCCGGCGCGGCGCATCCACACCAAGAACACCCACGGCACCGGCTGCACGTACGCGTCGGCCATCGCGGCGTACCTCGCGCGCGGCGAGTCCGTCGAAGGCGCCGTCAGCCAGGCCAAGGTGTACCTGACCGCCGCGATCGAGCAGGCGTACCCGGTCGGCCACGGCCACGGCCCCGTCCATCACTTTCACAAGTGGTGGACACACTAAACCGCCGATGAGGGGGGCCGGCTCATCGCCCGCCTGGACGGCATCCAGACCCTCAAGGCGGCCGGCTACAGACGCTAGGGCCGGGGGCCCGCGCGGCGTGCCGACGCCCGGTAGTGGGAGCGACCACGCGACGGGCAGGCCAGGCGGCAGCCGCATGAAGACGGGCGCCCGATCGGCCTCGACCGGATTCCAACCGCTTCCCCTCCGCACACGGGCGTGGGCCTGTCGTAGGGTGGTGTCGGGGCAGCGGGCCCCGCGCCCCCGTGGAGGGAGACGGCCATGTTCGGTAGACGCGCGCGGCGCTGGATGGTGTGCGTCCGGCGCCATCGGTGGGCACATCGCTGGTTCCCGCGCTACCTCGCCGGCTACGGTCGGTGCTCGGCGTGCGAGCGGGAGTGGGACTAGGGCCTGTCTTCAATCGCTGAGGTGGGTGAGCAATAATTGAGTCGGCAGTTCGTATGCTCTGCGAGGTGGGGGATGCGACGGCGGCACGAGCTGAGCGACGGCGAGTGGGCGCGGCTGGCGCCGCTGCTGCCGCCGCGGAAGGCGGGCAAGCCGCGCCGGGACGACCGGCGGAGCATCGACGGCATCCTGTGGAAGCTGGCGACCGGCGCCCCCTGGCGCGACCTGCCGGAGCGGTACGGGCCGTGGCGGACGGTGTACGACCGGTTCGTGCGCTGGCAGCGGGACGGGACGTGGGACCGGCTGCTGGCCGAGGCCCAGACGAGATCCGATGCGGTCGGCGAGGTCGTCTGGGAGGTCAGCATCGACAGCACCAGCGTGCGGGCCCACCAGCACGCGGCCGGGGCGCGCAAGCGCCCGGCCGCGGCGGACCGGAAAGGGGGGCCGCTGCGCCGGGCGACGAGGCGCTCGGGCGGAGCCGGGGCGGGCTGACCACCAAGGTCCACCTGACGTGCGACGGGCGCGGGCGCCCGCTGAGCATCGTCCTGACGCCGGGGCAGCGGCATGACAGCACCCAGCTCGCGCGCGTGCTCGACGCGATCCGGGTGCTCCGCCCCGGCGGGCGCGGCCGGCCGCGCAAGCGTCCGGACCGCCTGCTCGCCGATAAGGGCTACAGCGACCCCTCCTGCCGCGCGCTGCTCCGTCGGCGCGGCATCCCGCACGCCATCCCGGAGCGCACCGACCAGCGTGAGCGGCGGGCGCGGCGCCCCGGTCGGCCGCCCGCCTTCGACCGCGAGGCCTACCGCCGCCGGAACGTCGTCGAGCGGTGCATCAACCGCCTCAAGCAGTGGCGCGCCGTCGCCACCCGCTTCGACAAGCGGGCCGACAACTACCGCGCCATCGTCGTCCTCGCCGGCCTCGCGCTCTGGCTACCATGATTCACCGGATACCCTCTAGTCGCGTCCGAAGCTCCAGTGTCGGCCTAAGCGTGCGTGAGGGTCCGGCGCCTCGGCGGGTGCGGATTTGGTGGCTGGGCTTCCGCCCGTCCTGAACGGGCAGGCGCGGAGAGCATCTGGGAGGAGGACGGCCGTCCGGGCGGTGGCGATGCCGGCGATTAGTTCCGGACTTGGCGAACGTCTGAACCGTGACAAGCTCAGCTCAATGAGGAGGTAGCGACATGGCCGACGAGAGTGTCAGCGCGACCACCGTCATCAACGCCCCGGCGGAGGCAATCTTCGCAGGCCTCACCGATCCAGCAAAGCACGCCGCGATCGATGGCACCGGCTGGGTCCGCGAAACCCTCGACAGCAAGCCGTTGACCGCCGCGGGCAGATTTTCCGGATGTCCATGTACCACGTGAACCACCCGGACGGTAACTACCAGGTGGCCAACCGGGTCCAGGTGTTCGACCCGCCGAGCACCATTTCCTGGGAGCCAGGCTACGACGCCGGCGACGGTACTCTGCGCTTCGGCGGCTGGACCTGGCGCTACGACCTCACGCCAGCTGGACCCTCGAACACCACAGTCACGCTCTCCTATGACTGGTCAGCAGTCCCGGACTCCATCCGAGAGCACATCGGATTCCCGCCGTTCCCTCCGGAGCATCTGGGCAACTCGCTCGCCCACCTCGCCCAATTGGTTACCTTATGAATGAGCAGCCCGCACGCCCGCTAGCCCACAGCCTGCCGCCTGGCCTTGACCCGCCGGAAGAGACACCGAGCACTGCCCCCACACGCCGGGTAGGTGGGACCTTACGTCGGGGTGGACACCCGAAAGCCATCGCCAGCCTCATGCTCTGGCTGGCTGATTCACCGGACACGCCCTAGCCGGGTGACTGGGAAGCGTCCCGAGCGCAGCAGGTCGGCCAAGACGTCGCCAGCCCCGACGCTCGGGAGCTGGTCCGGATCGCCGACCAGCAGCAAGTGCGCTCCGTGCGCGATCGCCTTGGCGAGCTGGTTGGCGAGCAGGACATCGAGCATACTCACCTCGTCCACGACGACGAGGTCGGCGGGCAGCGGGTTGTCCGGCCCGTGCCCAACCTTGCCGCCCGGGCGCAGCTCGAGGACGCGGTGGAGCGTGCCCGCCTGAAGTCCCGTCGCCTCCTCCATCCGCTTGGCGGCGCGACCGGTCGGGGCGGCGAGCAGGCAGCGCAGCCCCTTGGCACGGGCCAGCGTCAGGATGGCTTTGAGCGTGTGGGTCTTGCCGGTGCCCGGACCGCCGGTCAAGATCGAGACGGGCGCGGTCAGTGCCATCGTGACCCCAGCCTCCTGCTCGGGCGCGAGGGTCAGGCCGTGGCGGTCGGCCAGCCAGCCGAACGCCGCAGCCCAGTCCACCCCGCCGAAGATGGTTGCTGTCCGTGTGTGGTGGCCGGCTCCCGCGAGCGTCTGGAGCCGCGAGGCAAGGCTGGACTCGGCCCGGGCGAACGGGGCCAGGGCGAGCAGGCGGTCGGACTCCCCCTCACGCGCTGCCGCCACCAGCTCACCCGTCTCGAGCAGTGCCCCGACGGCTTCGGTCACTCCAGCAGCATCCACCCCGAGCAGCTCGGTCGCCTGGCGGGTCAGGTCCGGCTCCGGTAGGAGCGTGTGACCTTCATCCGCGGCGGCACCCAGCGCGTGCAGGACGCCGGCCTGGAGCCGCTCCGGGGCGTCCGGGGCGATGCCGACGGCCTGGGCGATCTTGTCGGCGGTCTTGAAGCCGATCCCCCAGACCTCGCGCGCCAGGCGGTACGGCTCGTGGGAGATCACCCGCCCGCTGTCGTCACCGAAGCGCTTGTAGATGCGGACGGCCAGCGAGGTCGAGATGCCGTAGCCCTGGAGTGCTGCCATCACCTCGCGGATGTGCCGCTGCTCGACCCAGGTCGCGGCGATCCGACTGGCCCGCACCTTGCCGATGCCGGGGACCTCGGTCAGGCGCTCGGGGGTGGCGTCGATCACCTCGAACGTCCCCTCGCCGAAGGCGTCGACGATGCGCCCGGCCATCACCGGCCCCACGCCCTTGACCAGCCCGCTCCCGAGATACCGACGCATGCCCTGCGTCGTCGCGGGGAGGCTCGTCCGGTAGTCCAGCACCTGGAACTGCCAGCCGTGCTTGGGGTTGTTCTGCCACCAGCCGTGGGCGACGATGGCCTCGCCGGGGGTGAGGTCGGCCAGGGTGCCCACGAGGGTGACCAGCCGGTCGTCGCCCTGGGCGACGCGCACCTCGCCCTCCGGGCGCTCCGGGGCGAGCCGGGCGACGGTGTAGCCGTTCTCCGGGTTCTGATAGGTGAGGCGCTCCACCACCCCGCGCAGCTCCCGGCGGGGCGAGGCCTCCTCGGCGGGTTGGCGGCGTGCTGTCCTGGTCCCCATCGGCGGCGCTCCTACGCTCCGCTGATGATACCGCGGATCGGCGCGGGAGGGACAAGGTGACCCTCGCAGGTATTGCCCGAGCACGGGGCCGGGTTACCGCCGCGGAGGAACTCCGCTACGAGATCCAGGCAAAGCCTCGATACTGCGTGCGGCGTCAGCACCGAGGCGGCACGATCTTCGCCGTGGCAGCCCGTGGGATGCTCAATAGCCCGCGTCGCGGTCCACCTGGCCGAGCAGCGGCTCCCCCTCGGCGAAGCGGCGGATGTTCTCGCACCAGGACCGGACCAACTCGCCGCCGAGGCGGTCGCGGCCGGGCGAGACGTGCGGCGTGATGATGACGTTCGGCAGCCCCCAGAGCGGGCCCTCCGGCGGGAGTGGCTCGACGGTCGTCGCGTCGAGACCCGCCCCGGCGAGGCGCCCCTCGACCAGAGCCTTAGGGCCTCGTGTGGAA
>JALYGH010000730.1 GCA_030777205.1 Chloroflexota bacterium | reverse complement strand
CCCCACACCCTCCGGCGCGGCCGCGCGACGCGACCCAGGACCCGTGCCCGGGGCGATATGATCGATGGCCGAGACTGGCCGAATTGCCGGTTGCGTCAGGCCGGCGATACTACCGCGCGACGCGGTGGCTCGCCGAGCAGGCCGCGGCGGTCGAGCGCGGCCACGCCGGTTGCGGAGGCGAGTCCGATTGCCACCATCAGGACCCACGGCAGACCGGCCCACCCGACCGCCGCCGCGATGTCGAACGCCGCGCCGCCGGCCATCGTCCCGAGCGTCGCCCCGATTCCCTGGCCGACCGAATACATCCCGAAGTAGGTGCCCACGAGCCGACCGCGCGCCAGGAGGGCGATCGTCCCCGCCGTGAACGGCGAGCTGACCATCATGCCGATCGCGAGGCTCGCCGCGCTCAGGAGGAGCGGCGCGAAGTTCGTCGCCTGGGCCACGAGGTAGGCGCCGTCCAGGCCGGCGATGTCCGGCACGTCCAACCGGCCGCGCACGGTGGCCGCGTCGATCGGCAGCACCGAAGCCCTGAGGGCAAGCGGCGCGAATGCCAGGCCGATCAGGACCATGCCGATGCTGATCGCGGCCGGCGGACGAAGGTGGACCTTGCTCCAGCTCGTGACCGGGATCTGGCCGACGATCCCGAGCACGGCCAGGACGGCGAACAGGAGTCCGACGCCCGCGTCGCCGCCGGTCAGGCGGCGGACCTCGAGCGGCAGGCCGAGGTACACCTGGTTGTACAGGGCGAAGTTGCCGAGCATGCTCAGGCTGAACAGCATAAACGCCCGGTTGGCGGCGACCTCGCGCCAGTCGCCGAAGATGGTCTGGTTCGTCGCGCCCGCGTCGACGTCGCGGGCGGGCAGGAAGGCGAACTGGACGAGGGCGAGCGCCAGGAACAGGCCGGCCGACGTCAAGGCGACGAGCCGGAACTCGACCCCGATCAGGAGCGAGCCGATCAACGGCCCGATCAGCGAGCCGGCACTGACCGCGACCTCGAACAGGGCGAACGCCTCGACCTGGCGCTCGCCCGCTTCCTGCACGAGGTACGAGCGTATCGCCGGCAGCATCAGCGCGCCGCCGAGGCCGCCGACCACCGACGCGACGACCATCCCGGCGACGGAGTCGACGAAGCCGAACATCCCGAAGCCGATGACCCGCAGCGCGAAGCCGGCGACGATGGCGGGCTTGCAGCCAACCCGGTCCGCGACGGAGCCGCCGATCAGGAACAAGCCCTGCTGGCTGAGGACACGCAACCCGAGCACCAGCCCGACGGTCCAGGCGGCGAAGCCCAGGTCGTCCGCCAGGTAGCCGGCCAGGAATGGGACCAGCATGTAGAAGGCGACGTTGTTGAGCAGGAAGTTCGCCAGCAGGACCTGGACGGGGCGATTGAAGGAGCGGAAGGTACGGATCGTCTGCATGGGCCTGCGGCGTACGACCGACCGCCGCGCACCGGGTCAGTATAGCCAGGACGTGTCTGCAAGCGCAAGTAATTGCAATGATTTGCATTTGCACGCCGTAGGTACTTTCGCCCATCCCGCCGCGTGCTTTGGCAGGGCGAGACGTCGCGCGGGTCCCGGATGGTCCATGCTTCGGGTATGCTTGAACTGCTCGTCCTGCTCCTCGGGGCGCTCCGTTTCCTCGCGATCCGCCCCGTCACCCCTGCAGGACACTCCCGCCGAGCCGCGATTCATTGCAGGGTGCTCCGCGGGGAAACTAGGCTGGTCGAGGCTCCACCCTCGGAGGCTGGCAACAGGGAGAGAGCATGGCAGCGAAGACCCGGGTCGGCATCGTGGGAGCGACCGTCACGCCCGGTGGGAGTGGCTGGGGAGCCAATGCCCATGTCCCCGCGTTGCGCGCACTGCCGGATTTTGAACTCAAGGCCGTCTGCACGGCCCACGAGGAGACGGCGAAGGCATCGGCGGCGGCCTTCGGCGCCGAGCTCGCGTTTCACAAGTTCGAGGAGATGATCGCCCATCCCGACATTGACCTGGTCGCCGTGGTGGTCCGGGTCCCGGGGCACCACGCCTTGGTCATGCGCGCTCTCGAGGCCGGGAAGGCGGTCTACTGCGAGTGGCCGCTCGGCGCGAGCCTCGCCGAGGCCGCGGACATGGCGAATCTGGCCGGGGTGCGCTCGGCGTCCACGGCCGTCGGCCTCCAGGCGCGCAGCGACCCGACGCTCATGTACGCGCGCGAACTCGTCCAGCAGGGCTACATTGGCGAGATCGTCTCGGCGAGCATGAGCGCGGTCAGCCAGGCGGTAACCCGACGGGGCATCGGACGCATCTGGCAGGGGGACCGTCGGAACGGTGCCAACACGCTGACGATCGCCGGCGGGCACGCGATCGACGCGCTCTGCTTCGTGCTGGGCGAATTCGAGGAGGTCTCGGCGCGCCTGGCGACGCGCATCCCCGAGTGGCACAACACGGACACCGGTGAGACCATGCGGGTCGATTCGCCCGACTGGATCAGCGTGGCCGGCCGCCTCGGGCACGGCGCCGAGGTCGCGTTCCTCGTCACGACCGTGCCGTTCAGCCCGAGCGGCAATCGCTTCGAGATCTACGGGCGCGATGGCACGCTGGTGATATCGGGGGGGTCGGTGAACATCGGGCCCAGCCAGCTGCACGGGGCGCGCGGTGACGAGCCGTTAACCGCGATGGAAGTTCCCGAGCGATTCGCGCTCGTGCCGGAGAGCACACCCGCGGGTCCGGCGCGGAACGTTGCCCAGGCCTATACCCGTCTCGCGCGTGCCATGGCCGCGGGGGAGCGATTCGAGCCCGACTTCGCTCACGCCGTGACGAGGCACGCGCTGATAGCAGCGATCGAGCGCTCGGCGACCGAGGGGCGTGCCGTCCGCGTCTAGCGGCTTGCGGACTCCGGTGGCGACGAAGCTCGTCTCCGCGGCGATCCCAGGCCAAGGCAGCGATGGCACAGGTGAAGGCGCAGCGTCTCGTGGTGAGCATCGATGGCGCTCGGGTCTGCGAATTCCCCAGACCCAGCGAACGGATGTCGGCGAGCGCAGGGCGGATGACCTGGTCACGAAAGACCTGTCGGGCGGCGATGGTATGGAGGTCGCCTGATACCAATCCCGTGTGGTCAGGCCGCTTTTTCCTCGGGGGCGGGGAGCGCGTCCTGGGCGGCGGTGAGCCAGTCCCAGCCGCAGAGGCGTCGGACGCGGGGCGGGTCACAGCCCGCGAGGTAGAGCGCCGAGTCTGGCAGCTCGGCGACATCGAGGGAGCCATGGCAGGCGAAGGGGACATGGGTGGCGCCCGGGAGCTCCACGAGGGTTGCCGCACGTGTGGACTGACGCTCATTGAGAACCCGGTACGA
Organism: Chloroflexota bacterium; assembly: GCA_030777205.1. Classification (GTDB taxonomy): domain Bacteria; phylum Chloroflexota; class UBA6077; order UBA6077; family JACCZL01; genus JALYGH01. The sequence continues at coordinate 929 of JALYGH010000730.1, read as the reverse complement.
GTCGGGGGCAAACAGTGAGGCGACGGCCTCAATCTCGGACTGGGCGAAGGGGAGCGGCTGAGGGTTGGGCAGTGGGTTGCCGATTCCCAGGAGTACCGGCGGACCGGCGCGCTCCTCCTCGGCCGCCGCGAGGGCCGCCTGCAGCGCCCGGACCGACGGCGTGTACGTGACGGTCAGCTCGTCGGAGGCTACGGCTTGCAAAGGCAACGGTGACAACTGACCGGTGGGGATGAACGTGGCCCGGTCGAAATCAAGCATCGCCAAGCATTCCACGACCTGCCCGACTTGCCTCTCCTACAGCACCGGCATGGTGCGTTCGACGACTGCCGTGAGCAGTGCCCCTCGCCGGCCACCTGCCCCCTCAGGTAGCCGCCGCTCACTTCCCCAGCGCCACCGGCGCCAAGCAGGGTACGACCTAGCCTCGACTTCCGCCATTTTGCAGGCGGCGGCGTCGGGAGCGACCACCTGGAACCACCAGACGCTTATCACCGCGAGCCGGCTGTGATGACGCCGATCAAGACAATTTTGCAGCGGTTTTCCGCTTGGACTCCCGACCGAGCTGGCTCTGGCAGCGATGCGCGTTCCGTCCGTAGCTGGCAGGGCTGGGACGGAGCGATCAGCGTGGAGGCAGCACGATGACGACGCCTCGATCGACGCCGCTCTTCCATCTTCCCCACGCCGCTACTACGCCCGAGCGTCGACCAGGGCGCCCTGGTCGCGGAGAGCGGCCTGGAGGCGGGAGATCGGGACACGCCGGGCGGCGACGCGCTGCTCGACGGCCAGGGCTGCCGCGACACCGGCCGCCTCGCCCATCACCCAGCTCTCCGGGATCTCGCGGAGCGGGTTGTGGGCCGGGCTGTCGCAACTCAGGTTGCGGCCCGCCACCAGCAGGCCGTCCAGGTCGCGCGGGACCAGGCTGCCGTAGGCGA
>JALYGH010000729.1 GCA_030777205.1 Chloroflexota bacterium | reverse complement strand
GCCCTGGGCTCGGGCATAGGTCACCCCGGTCCAGTAGTACACCAACGCCAGCCCGAGGGCGATCAGGCCGCCGACGAGGCCGATCAGCAGCTCGACCGGGTTCGGGGTGCCGGCTGCCGCGGCGCGGACGGCCTCGAAGATGTGCGTCGGCGGCAGCAGGCCGGCGACGACCTGCATCGCCGGCGGCAGCACCTGGAGCGGGTAGACGGCGCAGACGATCGGCTGGAACAGGATCGCGAAGCTCCAGGCCAGGACGTCGACCCGGCGGCCGTAGCGCAGGATCAGCCCGACCGTCGCCAGCCCGATCGCCCAGCCGAACGTGACGAGGCCCGGGATGGCGCCGATCAGCGTCGGGCCGATCTCCCAGAGCGCGAACCCGTAGAACAGGGCCGCCAGCCCGGTGACCGCGAGCGCCGCCCCGGCCACCTTGATGGCGCCGACGAGCGCCGAGGCGAGGAAGTACTCCAGCGGGTGGAGGGGCGTCGAGAACAGGTTGGGCAAGTTCTGCGACCAGCTCTCCTCGAGGAACGCGATCGCCATGTCCTCCTGGGCCCGGTGGAGCATCGACCAGAGGATCATGCCGCCGATCAGCATGCTCGGCGCGAAGACGCCGCCCGATTGCAGGAGCAGGTACTGGGTCACCAGCCCCCAGAGGACGACCTCGAGAATCGGCCAGTAGAAGACCTCGAAGAGGCGCGGGATCGAGTGGCGCAGGGTCAACCACTGCCGCAGGGCGACCGCCAGCACGCGTCGGAGACTCATCGGCGGCCCCTGTCCACCACCCGGTCGCAAGCGTCGGTGGTGGTGCCGATCACGACCAGCCCCCGCGCGCCAGGATCAGGAACAGGTCTTCGAGCGTCGGGTGGCGCAGCTCGACGCCATCGAGCCCGGCCGCCGAGTGGCTGGCTGCCACCAGCTCGGCCGCCTCCGCCTCGTCGACGGCCTCGGCGCGCAGCCAGCCGTCGCCCGGCTCCCGCGCGAAGCGTTGCATCAGCCCATCCGGTAGCGACCCGCGCGGCCGGACGCGGACCAGGACCCGACCGGAGTGGCGGGCCAGCTCGCGCGGCGGACCGTCGAGGACCGCGCGCCCCTGGTACATAAACACGACGCGGTTGCAGTGCCGCTCGACCTCGGCCAGGTTGTGGCTGGTCCAGACCAGCGTGTGCCCGCTCGCCGCGTAGGCCGCCAGGTCGGCGCGGATGCGGTCGGCGGTCTCCGGGTCGAGGCTGGCGGTCGGCTCGTCAAGCAGAAGCAGATCCGGCTCGGTCAGCAGCGCCTTGGCGAGCACGACCCGCATCCGCTGCCCGGCCGACAGGTGCCAGACCTGCCGATCGGCCAGGGGATGCAGCTCGAGCCGGTCCATCAGCGCGGCGATCTTCGGCTTCGCGTCCTTCACCTCGTGGAGGTGGCCGAAGACGCGCAGGTTCTCCTTGACGGTCAGGTCGCGGGGCAGCCCGGCGTACGCCGACGCGAAGTTGACCCGCTTGAGCACCCGCGAGCGGGCACGTGCCAGGTCCTCGCCGAACAGCTCGACCCGCCCCTCGCTTGGCGAGAGCAGCCCGAGGATCAGGTTGACGGTGGTGGTCTTGCCGGCCCCGTTCGGCCCGAGCAAGCCGACCACCTCGCCCTGCTCAACGGCCAGGTCGAGGCCGTTCAGCGCCGTGACGGCGCCGAATCGCTTGGTGAGGTTGTGGGTGCGGACAATCGTCGACATAACAGGTGGCAGGGCGGCGCAGGGGGCGGGCGAACTGAACGGCTGAGTGGGCAACGTCGCGGGCGCTCGCACGGGGGGAGCGCTGTAGGTTGTACCGGCCGTCACGCCGTCGCGGCCATGACTCTTGCATGAGCACCGGAACGGTCCACGGCCCAGACTGGACGACGTCGCTGGTGAAAGGGCCTATACTTCGGCCGTCTCAGCGCTCTCGGGAGATTCTCGCCTGTCGTCCGCACCGCTCTGCATCCTGATCGCCTCCGGTACGTTCCACCCGGACGCCGGCGGCCCGCCGACGTACCTCCTGACGCTCGGGCGAGAGCTTGGCGCCCGGGGTCATCGGATCCGCGTCGTCACGTACGGCGACGAGCCCCGCGCGCGGCGGCGCTACCCGCACCCGGTCACCCGCGTGCCGCGCGGCCTACCGGTCCCGTCGCGTCTGGCGCTGTTCGCCCGTGAGGTGTACCGCCAGGGTCGCCATGCCGATCTGCTCTACGTCAACGACTACGGCCTGCCGGCGATGCTTGCCAACCTCGCGCTCAGAAAGCCCGTGGCAATGAAGATCGTCGGCGACTTTGCCTGGGAGTACTCCGTCCGGCACAACCTCGTTCCGGCCGACGAGTCGATCGACGCCTTCCAGACGCGGCGGTACGGCTCGACGGTGGAAGCCGTGCGGCTGCTGCAGGCGACATACGCGCGCCGGGCGGATGCCGTCGTCGTCCCGAGCCCGTACGTGGGCGACCTCGTCACTGGTTGGGGCGTCGACCACGCGCGGATTCGGGTCGTCTACAACGCGGTTGCCGATCCGACGGTGGGACTCGGGGAGGACCGAGCGACGGCACGGACCGCGCTCGGACTCGATCGGGACGCCGAGGTCATCCTGGCGGTCGCGCGGCTGACGCCCTGGAAGGGGATCGACACGCTGATCCGGGCGCTGCCGACGATCCGCGCGACGTGCCCGAACGCCATCCTCGTCGTCGTCGGCGATGGCCCGGACCGCGCGCGCCTCCAAGGGCTGGC
>JALYGH010000728.1 GCA_030777205.1 Chloroflexota bacterium | reverse complement strand
CTCCCGATCGGCGGCGTCCCGCGGGACGACCGAGCGGGGGAGGTCCGCGAACTGCCGACGGGCCGACGTGCTGTCCTCTAGCTTCGGCACCAGCGCCTTGGCCTGCTCCAGCTTCGCATCGGCGTCGGGATCGCTGAACACGCCCTTGAGGTCGTCGAGCTGCTTGAGGAGCGCGGCGCCGGTCACCACCGATCCGGCCGAGGCCGCGCCGCTGGGGATCAGATCCTCGTCGGCGAACTTCTTCGACGGCCAGAGCACGCCGAGCACCGCGCACGTCCGTGCGTCGACGCCGTGGCCGTGGCCGGCGTCGAGGAGCTCGCGTACGCGGGCGAAGTAGTTGGCGTAGAGCGCCCGGGCGTCGGCCATGTCGTTGTTCCAGCCGTGCGAGATGACGAACAGGTCGGTGATGTCGCCCCGGCCGATGACATCGGTCAGCTCGGATACCTGGCCTGCGTCGTGGACCTGACCGTCCCGATTGAACTCGACCTCGAAGTAAGGGAACCCGGCAAGCTGCCGCATCGTCGCCCTCCGAGACTTCTCACCGACTCGCTCACGTCGGCCCGGTCACGTCGCGTCACTCACGCCGTTTGGCTCGCACTTGGGCTCCTCGTACACTGCGCCACGCCGAAAGTCAGGGATTGTCGTCCTGAGCAAGTCGAAGACTTGCGAAGGATCTCGTCTCAATCGCCAGCAGGGAACGAGATCCTTCGGCAGGCTCTGCCTGCCGAAGGATGACAGACGAGTTGCCGGGGCTCCCGTCATCACCAGCACGCTTGGTTACCATGGCGCTCGACCCGGCCCACTCACGCCGACTCACGCACGCCGATTCGCTCGCGTCGAACCCATTCACACCGACTGGATCGCCCGAATCAGGTCGACGAGCCCCTGCCCCTGGAAGCTCCGGTCGCGCTTCAGGTCGGTGCAGGTTGACAGGAAGGTCTCCTTGACCCGCTCAGGCTGGCCGATGAACTCGCGCCGGATGGACAAGAACGCGGCGATCGCGCCCGACACGTGGGGCGCCGCCATGCTGGTGCCGCTATCCTCGATGTAGTCGCAGGCCTCGCCAACCGCGGCCTGGGCTTCCTCGAGCCGGCGGCCGGCGCCGGAGGAGAGGATCTTTTCGCCGGGCGCGACCAGGTCGGGCTTGAGGCGCCCATCACCGGTCGGGCCCTTCGAGGAGAAGTACGACACGCCGTAGACGTGCGGCATGTCGCGGTGGGTCGAGCCGACCGTGATCGCCAGGTCGGCGTTGCCCGGGTCGTTGATCGTCAGGTCCATACCGGCCGGGACGGTGCCACGCGCCTCGCTCGCCACCCAGCCGTAGCCGGTGTTGCCGGCCGCGACGACGACCACCACGCCCGAGCGGACGAGGCGATCCACCTCGACGCAGAGGGGGCTCTGGCCGCAGGCGAACCACTCCGGTTTGAACTGATAGCCGACGCTCATGTTCACGCCATGAATGCGCAGGCGCCGGCCGTAGCCGTTGATCTCCTGGATGTACTCGAGCGCGGCGATCAGGCTGCTCGCCTCGCCGTCACCGTTGTCGTCGAGCACCTTCAGGCTGAGCAGCTTGCACTTGGGGGCCATGCCGGAGATCTCGCGAATCTTCAGCCGCTCGTACTTCACTCGCCGTGCTCGTCACGATAGCGAGAGAAGGCCCGAATGCCGGGCAGACCGTCCCGTCCGGGGCTCGCGCCGCGCCGCTCGGTCGCTTCGCCGCTCGCGGGGGCGCTGCCGACGGCGGTCCCATCGGCATCCTCCTTGGCGACGTGCTCGCCGGCGAGGATGCCGGCCACGTGGGTGCCGTGGCCGAACGTGTCGACGAGCGCCTCCGCCGCGCCGTCGCCGTCGCCGAGGGTGGTGAAGTCGCGGTGCTTGAGCGGCGGCTCGTGCTTCAGGTTCTCGTGCAGGCGGAAGTGTGGGTGATCGGCCTGGATGCCCGAGTCGAGCACGGCCCAGACGATGCCCTCGCCGAGCGCGGCGTAGGCGACGCGGGCCGCGTCGGCCTTGACGGTCTTGACCGAGCGGATGGTCAGCGCGTTCACCGGGAAGTCCGGCCAGATTCGGTAGATTGCTCGGTCGGCCGCCGCGGCGGCAGTTCGTGCCCCCGCCGCGGTGGCCCCCGCCTGGCCGTCCTTGCGCACCAGCTCGCGGATGACCTCGCCCTCCAGGTGGGCGAAGACGTACTGCTGGCTGAACTCGCTCTTTCGCTCGTTGACCCCCTGGTGCCGGGGGTCCTTGTCGATCCCCACGGCGGCGATTGCCTGCGTGATCAGCTCGCGGACGCGCCGCCGGGCCTCGTCCCGGCCGCCCTTGTACTCCAGGTTGACGTCGATGATGACGCGATGCACGGCCGGCGTCCGGCCAGGCGCCGCCTGCTCCTCGCGGAGCGTACTAAGGAGCGGCACGGCGATCACGGTCCGATCGAGGACCAGCGGCTCGAACCCGGCGCGCTCGGCTCTGCCCGGTGGTGGGGGCGTGCCCGGCGGCGTGCTTTGCGGCAGCCGCGATGCGCTCCCGGTGCGCTCGACCTCGCCCGGCGTTCCTGCAGACGGTGGCGCCGCGTTCTCAGACGCGTTCGCCGTCCCCGGGGGTGCGCCCCGGCGTGACCGCCCTCGCCGGCCGCCAGATCCTTGCTCGGCCATGCGGTCCCTCCTCTTGCCCCACCGTCGGGAGAGCGCCTGCGTCGACGCGCGGCGTGCCGTGCCGTGACCCGGCGTTCACCGTGTCCCCGGCGTGGCGCCCGGCGTCACTCGGCGCAGCGCCATGATCGCACCGAAGCCGGCGGCTGGCAAGCAGGAAACCGCGTAGCGGAACCCGTACGAGAGGCAGGCATCGAGACCTCAGGCGGTTCCAACGTGGAGGGTTACCGCGCCGAGGCCGAGCCGACACCAGCGAACCTCGCGCAGGCCGGCCCCGACCAGCTCAGCGGCAAGCGCCTCGGGTGTCAGGAAGGCCGCCACGGACTCCGGCAGGTAGGTGTAGGCGCCGGCATCGCCGGCCACGAGACCGCCGATGCGCGGCACGATGCGCCGGAAGACGAGCCCGAACAGCGGGCCCCAGAGGGGAGCCCGCGGCTGGCTCAGCTCCAGGCAGACAACCCTGCCGCCGGGACGGACGACGCGCCGCAGCTCGGCGAAGGCGAGGCCGACGTCGGCGACGTTGCGGATCGTGAACGCCGTTGTGGCGCAGTCGAATGCCGCGTTCGGAAAGGGCAGGGTGAGGGCGTCGGCGAGGGCCAGGCTGACCCGCCCGCCACCGGGCCGCCGAAACGAGGGGGCCGGGGCCCGGCGGAGCATCGGCTCGGCCACGTCGACGCCGACGACGTGGCCGTCCGGCATCGCGTCGGCCAGCGCCGCCGCCAGCTTCCCGGTCC
>JALYGH010000727.1 GCA_030777205.1 Chloroflexota bacterium | reverse complement strand
ATCGCCCTGCTGCTCGACCAATTCGAGGCCGCCGAGCGGGCGCTGTTCGAGTTCGCCTACCCCGCAGTAGCGGCGGGGCCGACGGTGGTGCCGGCGGCCGGCCTCGAGGAGCGGCTCGACGGGCTGCGCCGGGCGCTAGCGATGTTCCACGCGGCCGGCCTGACGTCGCTCGGCGACGCGCTGGTCGGCCCGCGCGACGTCGAGCTGTACGAGGAGGCCGAGCGGCGCGGCCTGCTGTCGGCGCGGGTGACCATGCTCCTGTCCTATGACGCGTTCGAGGGGTTCCGGCGCCTCGGGCTGCGGAGCGGCTTCGGCAGCGCGCGCCTGCGCTTCGGCGGGGTCAAGGCGTTCGTCGACGGGGCGATCGGCGGGCGGACTTGCCTGCTGGAGCGGCCGTTCGAGGGCCGCGACGATTGCGGGATGCAGACGACGTCGACGGCCGACCTCGCGGACCTGGTGCGGGACGTCCACGCGGCCGGCAGCCGGCTGGCCGTCCACGCCAACGGCGACCGGGCGATCGCCCTGCTGCTCGACCAGCTCGAGGCCGCCGAGCGGGCGCTGCCCCGCCCGGACGCCCACCACCGCATCGAGCACTGCTCGATCGTCACCGACGACATCCTGCGCCGGATGGGCCGGCTCGGCGCGATCGGCGTCCCCTTCGGCAGCTACGTCCACTATCACGGCGGCATGCTGATCGAGTGGTATGGCGAGGAACGGTGCGAGCGGATGTTCGCCGTCCGCTCCTTCCTGGACGCCGGCGTGGCCGTGGCCGGGTCGTCGGACTACCCGTGCGGGCCGTTCGAGCCACTGTTGGCGATGCAGTCCTGCGTCACCCGCCGGGGCGCGGACGGGGCGCTCGTGGGGCCGAGCCAGCGGATCGCGCCGGCCGAGGCGCTCGCGCTGTACACGACGGCCGGCGCGTACGCTTCGGGCGAGCAGGGGACGAAGGGCCGCCTGGCGCCCGGCTACTTCGCCGACTTCGTCGTCCTCGGCGCCGACCCGCTCGAGACGGAGCCCGAGCAGCTCGCCCAGATCCCGGTCCGCGCTACCTACGTCGGCGGCCGGCGCGTCTGGCCGTCCGCCTGAGACATCCATACCACGTGCTACACTTCAAGCGTTATGGCAGACCTGACCGCCAGCTTCACCATGATGATGCGCGCGTCTCGTCTGCCGGCTATGTGGGCCGGCGGGTAGTGTAACCACGCCCGCGGGTCATCAGGCAGACGAGACGCCCCGAAGTGATCGGGGCGTTTTTCTTTGCCCGCCGTCACCGCCGCCCAGGGAGGTTGGCCATGCCGGACCGCTTCTACATCACCACCCCGATCTACTACGTGAACGACCGGCCGCACATCGGGAGCGTCTACACCACGCTGGTGGCCGATGTGGTGGCGCGCTATCAGCGGATGGCCGGCGCGAGGGTCTTCTTCCTGACCGGCACCGACGAGCATGCCCCGAAAGTCGTCGAAGCGGCCGTGACCCACGGCGTGGCGCCGCTCGCCTGGGCCGACCGGCACGCCGCCGCGTTCCAGCGGGCCTTCGCGGGGTACGGCATCACCAACGACGACTTCATCCGCACCACCGAGCCACGGCACGTCGAGTGGACGCGCGCCTACCTCGCGGCGCTTCGCGAAAGCGGCGACGTGTACCCCGGTCGGTACGAGGGCTGGTACGACGCCGGCCAGGAAGAGTACGTGCCGGAGGCCCGCGCGGCGGCATACGACTTCCGGTCGCCGGTGACCGGGCGACCGCTGGTGCGCCGACAGGAGGACAACTACTTCTTCCGCCTCAGCGCCTATGCCGATGAGCTGCTCCACCTCCTGGAGCGGCGGCCCGACTTCGTGCAGCCGGACGCCCGGCGCAACGAGGTCACCGAGCGAATCCGCGAAGGGCTGCACGATATCCCGATCTCGCGGGCCGGCTCCGACTGGGGCATCAGCATGCCCGGCGACGAACGGCACACGGTGTACGTCTGGATCGACGCCCTCTTCAACTACCTGTCGGCCATTGACACGGACGAGCGCCGTGTCTTCTGGCCGGCCGACGTGCACCTCATCGCGAAGGACATCCTGTGGTTCCACGCCGTGATCTGGCCGGCGCTGCTGCTGGCGCTCCGTCGGCTGCATGGCTATGAGTGGGTCGAGCTACCCCGCCGGGTGTACGCCCATAGCTTCTGGGTCAGCGACGGCCAGAAGATGAGTAAGTCGCTCGGGAACTTCGTCGACCTCGAACGCCTCGATCGCTGCCGCCAGCTCGTCGGGCTCGACGGGCTGCGCTACTTCCTCGCGTCGCAGGGACCGCTCGGCATCAGCGACCGCGACTTCACGGAAGCCCGCCTCATCGAGGTGTACAACGCGGCGCTCGCGAACCTGTTCGGAAACCTGGTGCAACGCACGATCGCCCTACTGTCACGCTACATCAACGGCGTCGTCCCGTCGCCCGGACCGCTCGAAGCACCAGACGAGCGGCTTCGCGCCGAGGCTGACGCCCTGCCTCGGCGCCTGGCAGCCGCATTCGACGGGCTGGCGGTAGACCAGGCCGCCGAGGACGTCATGAGCTTCGCGACGGCCGCGAACCGCTACGCGGAGGAAACGGCGCCGTGGCATCTGGCCCGCGCCGACCGCTCCGAGCGGATCGCCACGGTGCTCTACCACCTGACCGAGGCCGCCCGCCTGGCGGCATGGTACCTTTCGCCGTTCATCCCCGACACGGCGAGTCAGGCGCACCGCCGACTGTGCGGCCTCGACGTGGGCGACGGACTCGGGACGTTCGGCGCCGTGCCAGCCGGTGCTCGGGTCACGCCCGGACCGCCGCTCTTCCCGCGGATTCGTTCGTGAGCGGAGCGAGCCGGCGCTGCCCCGGCCTCACCGGCTGCCCTTGCCGCCGCGGGCCTCGCCCTGGACCATCGACGCCCGGGCGGGCTCGCGACCATCTTTCCTGCCCGCGTCACCGTGGACGCACTTCGGGCGATGCTGTCTCGGCAATCTCGCGAGCGCCATGGCGAAGGCGCCGGCAGGGCAGGACGCTCAGGGCCTGGCCGGCGCGCGTGCATCTCGGGTCAGCACCAATCCCAGCAGGCCGGCCAGGCCCAGCAGGCCGCCGCCGGCCCAGTAGAGCGGCTGGACGCCCACCCGGTCCACGATCAGGCCGCCGACCAGGAGCGAGAGCAAGCGCATGGCGTTCCACGTCACGTCGAGCAGGGTGTACACCCGCCCGCGCACGTGCTCCGGCACCGCGTCCTGAATAGTCGAGTTGAAGACGACGATCCCCGCCGACGTGCTCAACCCGTAGACGAACAAGATCGCGAGCGCGACCGGCAGCGGGGTGAAGATCGCCAGCGCAACGTCGCCGACCCCGCGCACGACGTACGGCACGAACAGCCAGCGGGGGTCGCGGTAGTCGCGTGCGAGCAGGTTCGGGATCAGCGGCCCGAGCAGCGCCCCGGCGCCGATGGCCCCGAGCAGCCACGCGAAGCCGGCCGGCGGCAGCCGCAAGTGGGCCTCGGCGAGCACGACGAGCATGGCGCTCGTGGCCCCGACCGCGAGCGCGGCGAGCGCCTGCACGAGCAGCAGCCGCGAGACGAACCGATCCGACAGGGCGTAAGCGAGTCCCCGACGCGCGTCGCCGAGATAGCCGGCGAGCCCGCGCGTCGTGTCCCGTGCAAGCTGCCCGCCATGTGGCGGTATCTGAAGTCGAGCGAGCAGCGCCGCCGACGCGAGGAAGGTCGCGGCATTGGCGGCGAAGGCCGGCCCCGTCCCGATCGCGGCGATCAAGCCACCCGCCACCGCCGCGCCGACGATCTGCACGAGCCGTCCGGTCGACCAGTTCACCGAGTTGGCGGCGAGCCGCTCGTCCTCGTTCGTCAGGACCGGGATGACGGCCTGCATCGTCGGGGTAAAGAACATGCTCCCGACGACCAGCCCGGCGGCGACAGCGTAGACGTGCCAGACGCCCTGCGGCCAGATCAGCGA
>JALYGH010000726.1 GCA_030777205.1 Chloroflexota bacterium | reverse complement strand
GATCATCCGCGACCTGGACGCGCTCGACGCGGCCATCGCCCGCCTGCGCGAGGCCGGCGCCTTCGCCGTCAACGTCCAGACGACCGGCACCGCCCCGATGCGCGCCGATCTCGTCGGCGTGGGGCTGGCCGCCAGCCCGACCGAGGGCTGGTACGTCCCGGTCGGCCACGTCGCCCCAGAGGGCGAGCCCCAACCGGACCAGCTCCGCTGGGACGCCGTCCGCGAGCGGCTCGGGTCGGTGCTGGAAGATCCGACCGTCCGCAAGTGGGCGCACAACGCGAAGTTCGTCGAGATCGTCCTCGGCCGACACGGCGTCGAGCTGGCCGGCCTCGACTTTGACACGATGATCGCGGCGTACCTGCTCGAGAGCAACCAGCGGGCGCTGGCCCTGCGCGACGTCGCCTGGTCGAAGCTCCAGATGGAGCTGCCGACCGCGAGCACGCTGCTCGGGACCGGCCGTTCGGCGACGACGATGGACCGCCTGCCGATCGAGACGGTGGGCGACTACGCGGCCAACGAGGGCGCCGCCGTCTGCCGCCTCGTCCCGATGCTTGGCGCCGAGCTTCAGGAGGTCGGCTTGGAGGAGCTGTTCAAGGAGATCGAGCTGCCACTCGTCCCGGTCCTGGCGACGATGGAGCGGAACGGCATCGCGATCAACGTGCCGTATCTCCACGAGATGAGCCGTGAGCTCGGCGACCGGCTCACGGAGATCGAAGCCGAAATCTACGCCAGCGTCGGCCACGAGTTCACGATCGGCTCGCCCCAGCAGCTCGGCAAGGTCCTCTTCGACGAGCTGAAGCTGCCGCACGCGAAGCGCACCCGCACCGGCCAGGCCTCGACCGGCGCCGAGGTGCTCGAAGAGCTGCGCGGCGTCCACCCGGTCGTCGAGCTGGTCCTGGAGCATCGTCAGCTTCAGAAACTCAAGTCCACCTACATCGACGCCCTGCCGCTGATGGTCAATCCCCGGACGGGCCGCGTCCACGGCTCGTTCAACCAGACCGTCGCCTCGACCGGGCGGCTCTCGAGCACCGACCCGAACCTCCAGAACATCCCGATCCGCACCGACCTCGGCAAGCGAGTTCGTCGGGCGTTCGTGACCGGCTCGTCGGACACCTGCCTGCTGAGCGCGGACTACAGCCAGATCGAACTGCGCATACTGGCCCACGTCACGCGCGACCCGACCCTGGTCGAGGCATTCGGCGCCGACCGCGACATCCACGCCGCCACGGCCGCCGAGGTGATGGGCGTCCCGATGGACCAGGTGACACCCGACCAGCGCCGGCTGGCCAAGGTGGTCAACTTCGGCGTGCTTTACGGCATGAGCGAGTTCGGCCTCTCCCAACAGAGCGGGCTGCGCCAGGAGCAGGCCGGGGCGTTCATCCGGCGCTACTTCGACCGCTTCGGCACCGTCAAGGCGTACCAGGACGGCATCCTGCGCGAAGCCGAGCGCAAGGGCTACGTGACGACGCTGCTCGGGCGCCGGCGGTACATCCCGGAGCTGTCGAACAAGATCTACGCCGTCCGCGCGGCCGGCCAGCGCCAGGCGATCAACCACCCGATCCAGGGGACGGCCAGCGACATCGTCAAGACGGCGATGATCCGCGTCCAGCAGCTCATCGACCAGCGGGGCTTGAAGACGATGATGGTGCTCCAGGTCCACGACGAGCTGCTCTTCGAGGCGCCACGCGACGAGCTGCGCGAGTTCGCCGCCGAGCTGAAGGCGATCATGGAGGGCGCGACCGAGCTGTCGGTGCCGCTCCGAGTCGAGCTGAAGACCGGCGACAACTGGGAAGAGCTCCACCCGCTCGACCTCGGCGAGGCCGCCCTCCGTGCCTGAGCTTCCCGAGGTCGAGTCGCTTCGTCGCGACTTGAGCGCCACCCTCGTCGGGCGGACGATCGTCGAGGTCGAGGCGCGGCTGCCCAGGCTGTTCCTGGCCCCGACCGACCTCGCGCTGTCCGATCTGGCGGGCAAGCGCGTCCTGGCGCTCCGGCGGCGGGCAAAATTCCTGCTCGTCGACCTGAGCGACGAGACGGCGCTGGTGATCCACCTTCGCCTGGCCGGCCAGCTCGTCCACCGCGCCGCCGACGGTACGACGCTCGCCAGGGGCGGCCACCCGGTCCCGGCCTTCGACGCCCCGCTGCCGCACAAGTCGACCCACTTCACCTTCCTGCTGGACGATGGCAGCGTCCTCTACCTCACCGACATCCGCCAGTTCGGGCGCGTCTGGTTCCTGCCCAACATGGAGGTCGAGGGGCTGCTGGCGCAGTCGAAGCTCGGTCCGGAGCCGCTCGACCCGTCGTTCACGCTCGACGTCCTCCGCGAGCGGCTGGCGAAGCGCGGCCGTGCTCAGCTCAAGGCGCTGCTGCTCGACCAGCAGTTCATCGGCGGCGTCGGGAACATCTACGCCGACGAGATCACGTTCGAGAGCGGGCTCACGCCGGCCACCCGCGCCGACGAGATCGCCGGCGAGCACCTCGAACGCCTCTACGCCGCGATTCGGAGCGTGCTGAGCTTCGCCGTCCGGGAGGGCGTGGCCGAGATCCTGAACGGCAAGGCCTCCCCGGATCGGGATTTCCCGAAGGTGCACGGGCGGGCCGGTGCGCCGTGCCCGCGCTGCGGGACGACCATCCAGAAGATCCGCTTCGTCGGCCGCGGCACCTACACCTGCCCCTCTTGCCAGCCGATGAGCGTCGGCACAGCCGGCCGGTCGCCGTCCCGCTCCCGCGCGCGAGCGAGGACGTCGGAGAGTGAGGCCCTCAGTCCCCGAAGCTGACCCCGAGGTAGCGCGCCGTTGTCACCCGCTCGCCGCTGGGCGGCACCAGCTTCTGGACGCCGACCGCCTGCTCGATCGGGACGGGCACAATATCGGCCCCGCGCACGCCGACCATCTTGCCGAAGTCGCGAGCGCCGACCAGGTGCGCCGCGTGCGTCCCGAGGCGCGACGCCAGCACCCGGTCGAATGGGCTCGGGCTGCCGCCGCGCTGGAGGTGGCCGAGCACGGTCGCCCGCACCTCGTAGCGCACGCGCTGGCTCAACTGCTCGGCCAGCCAGACCCCGATGCCGCCCAGACGCGGGAAGCCATCCGGGCCGACCCGCATCGCCAGGACCGGCTCGCCGCCGGCCGGGTAGGCGCCCTCGGCCGCGACGACGATGCTGAAGTGGCGCCCCCGCCGCCCGCGCTCCTCGATGTCCTCGGCGATCTGCTCGACCCGGAACGGGATCTCCGGGATGAGGATGATGTCGCCACCGCCGGCCAGGCCGGCCTCCAGGGCGATCCAGCCGGCGTTGCGGCCCATCACCTCGAGGATCATCACCCGGTGGTGGCTCTCGGCGGTCGAGTGGAGCTTATCGATGGCGTCGGTCGCCGTCGCGACCGCCGTGTCGAAGCCAAAGGTGACGTCGGTCCCGGATAGGTCGTTGTCGATCGTCTTCGGCACGCCGACGACCGGGATGCCGTACTGCTGCTGGAGGCGCAGGCCGATCCCGAGCGAGCCGTCCCCGCCGATGACGACCAGCGCGTCGACCCCGTGCTCGCGGATCTTGGCGACCGCCCGCTCGGACTCGTCGGCGACTTCGAGCTCCCCGTTCACCATCCGTCGGATCGCGAACGGGTTGCAGCGGTTGCTCGTCCCGAGGATCGTGCCGCCGCGCGGGAGGATCCCGCGCACCACGTCCGAGTCGAGGGGGCGCAGCGGCGCGTCGTTCACCAGCCCTTCGTAGCCGTCCGGGATGCCGAGTATTTTCCAGTGGTGTCCCCGTTCGGCCGCCTTCACGAACGCTCGGATCACGGCGTTCAGGCCGGGGCAGTCGCCGCCCGCCGTGAGGATCCCGATGTTGTTCACGCGCTGCTTCCGCATCCCGTAACTCCCATCACCGCCGATTCACCGGATAGTCGATTCGCTCGTCTCGGGCCGGCCCATCGCGTATCCTGTACGGCATGGACCCTGCCGCACTGCAACTCGCGGACCTGATCGCCCGGAGCCGCCGCATCGTCGCCTTCACCGGAGCGGGCGTTAGCACCGAGTCGGGCATCCCGGACTTCCGCAGCCCCGGCGGCGTCTGGGACCGCCACGCCCCGATCGACTTCCGCGACTTCCTGGCGAGCGCCGACGCGCGGCGCGAGACGTGGAGGCGCGGCCTGCACACCTATCCGGTCGTGGCGGCCGCCGAGCCGAACGCGGCCCACCTGGCGCTCGTCGAGCTCGAGCTGAGCGGCAAGCTGAGCGCCGTCGTGACCCAGAACATCGACGGGCTGCACCAGAAGGCCGGCCACGGCCCCGGCCGCGTGATCGAGCTGCACGGCAACGCCCACGGCGTCCGCTGCCTCGACTGCGAGGCGCGCTACGACCGCCCGGCGATCCACGCGCGCGTCACGGCCGGCGAGGCGGAGCCGGACTGCGCGGGCTGCGGCGGGACGCTGAAGCCGACGACCGTCTCCTTCGGCGAGGGCATGCCGTACGACGAGCTGCGCCGCGCCGAGCAGGAGGCGCTGGCCTGCGACCTGATGCTGGTCGTCGGCTCGTCGCTTGTCGTGTTCCCCGCCGCCGCCGTGCCGCAGAGGGCCGTGGACGCGGGCGCTCGATTGGCGATCGTCAACGCGACCGAGACGCCACTGGACGAGCGCGCGGACATGGTCGTGCGCGGGCGTGCCGCCGTCGTGCTGCCGCTGATCGTCCGCGCCGGCCTCGGTTCGGGCTAGTCGGCGTGCGGGTCGCCCGCTTCGACGACGCCGTCGCGGCCGGGCTCGACGCGGCGCGGGTCGCGGGGCTCTACGCGATCCTGCGCTTTCAGGATCGACGCGAGCGGCGCCTCGTCGTCGCCGATGGCGTACTGGAC
>JALYGH010000725.1 GCA_030777205.1 Chloroflexota bacterium | reverse complement strand
CCCCCCCCCCCCCCCGACTCGCTCGCGTTGCTGCTCGGCGCGCCGTGCTCGGCGTCAGCCGCCGGCAAGCCCCACCCGGCGACGGCCGCCCTGCTCGCCGCCCGCGTCAGCCCTTGACGGCGCCCGCCGCCAGCCCCTGCACCAGCATCCGGTTCGCGAGGGTGTACAGCACCATGACCGGGATCGCCGCCAGCACCGAGCCGGCCATCATCGGGCCCCAGAGGTAGATGTCGCCGCGGATCAGCCCGGCCAGCCCGACCGGCAGGGTCCGGTAGCTCTCCGAGGTGATGAACACCAACGCGTAAAGGAACTCATTCCAGGCCAGCGTGAAGGTGAACACGGCCGCCGCCACCAGCCCCGGGGCAGCCATCGGCAGGAGGACCAGCCACATCGCCTGGAGGCGGCTGGCGCCGTCGATCATCGCCGCCTCCTCCATTTCCGGCGGGATGCCCTTGAAATAGCCGATCAGCATCCAGGTGCAGAATGGGATCGCGAACGACTGGTAGCTGATCACCAGCGCCAACTGGCTGTTCAGCAATCCGAGCCGCTGCATGATCATGAACATCGGGATGAACAGCAGCCCGGCCGGGATCAGGTAGACGAACAGCACCGAACGGGCCAGTGCCGCGCGCCCGGGGTAGCGCAGGCGGACCAGGCTGTACGCCGCTAGCGTGGCCATGATCGTCGTGAGCGCCGTCGTCACGAGACCGACGGCGACCGAGTTCGACAGGAACAGCCCGAACTTCCACTTGTTGATCGCCTGGTCGAACTGGGCCAGGGTGAACTTCTTCGGGAAGAACTCAATCGTCGTGCCGTACATCTGGTCGTTCTCGGCAATCGACGAGCGGAACATCCAGTACAGGGGCAACAGCACGACGAACAAATAGAAGGCGATGGTCGCGTAGACGACGATCTTCTTCGTGCGGCCGCGTGAGGAGCCGAGCAGCGACGTCCGCGGCCGCGGGGCTTCGAGCACGCCTTGCATCAGACGGCCTCCTCTTTGTCCTGGAGATAGCGCGTGAGCACGACGATCAGGCCGGCGAACACCGGCACGGCCATCATGGCCGCGGCCGATGCCTGGCCGATCAACCCGTTTCGGATGCCATGCTCGTAGATCAGCATCGTGAACACTTCGGTCGCGTTCGACGGGCCGCCGCGGGTCATGATGAAGACGATGTCGAACGTGTTCGCCGTCCAGATGAGCGACAGCATGCAGGTGACGAGCATGACGTGGCGCAGACCCGGGACCGTGATGTAGAGGAACCGTTGCCAGGCGTTCGCGCCGTCCACCTCGGCCGCCTCGTACTGCTCCGATGGTATCGCCTGCATGCCGGCCAGGTAGGCGATCGCGAAGAACGGGAACCCCTTCCAGACGACAACGCTCATCACGGCCGGCATGGCGAAGCGGACGTCGCCGAGCCAGGAGACCGGCTGGTCGATCACGCCGAGGCCGAGCAGCGCCCAGTTGAACAGGCCGTTCTGGTCGTCGTAGAGCCAGCGCCAGATGAGGCCTGCCACGAATGCCGGGACGGTCCAGGGCAGGAAGAGCAGGGCGCGGATGGCGGTCCGGCCGGCGAACTGCTCGTTCAGGGCCAGCGCCATCGTCATGCCGACGAACGCCTTGAGCGCCACGCCGACGACGGCCAGCAAGAGGGTGTTCCAGATCATCAGGCCGAAGTCCGGCCAGCGCAGGATCCAGGCGTAGTTCTGCAGCCCGACGAACCTTTCGGGCTGGCCGATGATCTTGTCGGTGAACGAGAGGTAGATCGCCCAGGCGGCCGGGTACGCCACGAGCCCGATGATGAAGAAGAAGGCCGGCACGAGCATCGCGTAGCCGAGCACCCACTCCTTATGGCGGGCCGTCAGGTCTCGGTACCGTGCCGGTCGGCGCGCGACCGTCCGTATGCCCTGAACGCTCACGACATCCTCCCCACGAGTAGGCGGCAGGCGGTGGGCGGTAGGCGGTTAGGACGAAACCTCGGCCTACCGTCCACTGCCTACTCCATCACTTGTACTTCGAGAAGACTTCCTCGGCGACCGTGGCCAGCTCGTCGAGCGCCTGCTCCGGGGACCAGCCGTCCACTACCATCCGCGCGAACGCTGAGATCAGGGGCTGGCGGTTGACGAACTCCGAGTACGCCTGGGAAGGCTGGCCGGGGTGGCCCTGGAGGATGCCGGTCTTGGCGGCTTCGAGGAAGCCCTTGCGCTGCGGGTTCTTCCAGACCTCGTGGTCCTCCATGCCTGCGACGGCGGGCGAGGGGAACGCCAGCTCGATCCACTTGCGGTACACCTCCTGGCTGTAGAGGTGGCGCATCAGGTCCCGCGAGAGCTCCATCCGCCTCTCGTTGCCGGTGTTCAGGATGGTGAAGCCGTCGCGGACGTAGGCCGTGTTGAAGCTCCCCTTCGGGCCGGCCGGCACGCTGCCCACGCCGATCTTCGGCAGCATGTCCGGCTTGTTCGTCCGGAACCAGACCAGCGGACTGGCCGGGTTGTGAATGAAGACCACCTTCTCGTCCTGGAGGGCCGTGTTGTTGGCCGCGTTGTCCCACCCGGTCACACCCGGCGGGTAGACCCCCATCTCCCAGCTCGACTTGAGGCGGTTCAGGAACGCGAGCATCTCCGGAGTCTTGATGTTCGTAAGCTTGCTGTCCGTCCCGACGATCGCGCCGCCGTACCCGTGCATCATCAGGTTGTAGGTGTCCTCGGCGTCCGTGCCGGCGCGGTTGATCTGGAACCCGACGCCGTACACGTTCGGCGGCGTCTGGACCTTCTGCGCCATGGTGAACAGCTCGTCCCAGGTCTTCGGCGCCTCGCCGAACCCGCCCGCCTCGAGGAGGTCCTTGCGGTACAGGATGAGGTTGCTGTCGATCGAGTACGGCAGCATCCACTGCTTGCCTTCTTTGGTGGCGATTTGCTCGGCCGGCTTGTAGAAGCCGCCCCAGGCCTTGCCGAACTCGGCGTACAGGTCCGAGACGTCGGTGAGAATGCCGGCGGGGTAGAACGCCGTGAACCGCCCGACGTCCATCTGCGAGATGTC
Organism: Chloroflexota bacterium; assembly: GCA_030777205.1. Classification (GTDB taxonomy): domain Bacteria; phylum Chloroflexota; class UBA6077; order UBA6077; family JACCZL01; genus JALYGH01. The sequence goes on along the minus strand of JALYGH010000725.1, from coordinate 453 downwards.
CGGCAACTGCTTCGACTCGACGGCCGCCTGGAGCTTCTGGCGGACGTTGTCGCCGGTCTCGCGGGTGACCTCGACCTCGATGTTCTTGCTCTGCGCCCACTTCTGGATCTCCTCGGTCTGGTAGTCGTCCGAGGGGGGCGCGAACGTCGCATCGGTCCAGATGGTGAGCCTGTCACCACCGCGACCGGGCAGCATGCCGCAGGCCAACAGGGCCGGGGCCAGTGCCAGCGCGCCCAGCCCGAGCGCGGTGGACTTGAGCAGCGACCGCCGGGCCGCCCCGCGCCGGGTCAACGATGTGGTCGAGGTCGTCGAGTGCGCCGATGATAGCGTCGTGCCGCGTGCATTGTCAGACATGGCTATCCTCCGCTCCCTCCAATGCGGTGAACGCGACCCGCGCCCGTAGGTACGGGTCGTTTCGGAACCATGCGAACCGATCGGCAGGTGCGACAGGAC
>JALYGH010000724.1 GCA_030777205.1 Chloroflexota bacterium | reverse complement strand
CCCCCCCCCCCCCCCCCCCCCCCCCCCCCCCCCCCCCCCCCCCCGCCCCCGCCCCCCGCGACGACCACGCCCCGCCCGCAAACGGCGTCGGCGGGTCCGGCTCGATGCCTCGCGCGAGCCGCTTTCCATCAAGTCGGATGTCCGCCAGCCCTGATTGTCGACCTCGCCGGTCGGGCAGGTCAGCACTACGCGCTCGCCGTTGGAGCCGATGACCGTCACCATCGCGCGGACCTACCCGCCGGTCTCGCCGGATGTCTCCGGAGCCGTGCTCGGCGGCATGCCGGCCTCGCCAGACCGTTCGCTCCCGCCCGACGTGCCGGCCGTGCCGGCGCTACCGGCCGCCATGCCGCCGGTCATGGTCGTCCCGGTGCCGACCGCCGAAGTGTCGCCGATTTGGCCCGAGCCCAGCGTACCGGTGCCCAGCTCGCCGGGGACACTGGCGGCCGCGCCGCCCAGGTCGCCCGAGCGGCCGGGGCTGATGTTGCCAGTGCCCCTGGTCCCGCTCTGCCCGATGCTCCCCAGATCCGAGCCGGTCGCCATGCCGTGCGGCATCCCACCGACGTCGCGGCCCGGGTTCATCACCCCCGAGCCAGTTCCGCCGGCCCCGATCCCGCCGCCGGTGCCCGTCCGCTGCGGTCCGCCGCCCGTGCCCGTCCAGGTCATGCTGTCGACGCCGCCGGTGCCCATGCCCGTGCCCTGGTACGTGTGGCCGAGGGCCGTCGAGCTCGGCGCCGTCTCGCGAGCCGTCGGCGTGCCGTGGGGCGATCCGGACTCGTCGCCGGTGACCTCGACCTTGCCGGTATCCGAGCCGGACGCGCCGGCGCGGCTCGGATCGCCCGCGCTTGCGCCCACCCGGTCAGCCGAGCGCAGCTCGTTGTGCACGTCGCGCACGCCGGGTAGGTTCTCGATCGCGTCCTCGGCCAGCCGGCGGGTCCGACGACTGTCGACCGTGCCGCGCAGCGTCACCTCGCCGTCCCGCACGTCGATCTCGATGTCGCTCGCGTCGATCTCCGGGTGGCGGGTCAGCACCTCGCACACGTCGTCCCGGATCCGCTCGTCGGATCGCCGGAAGCTGCGCGGGCCGCGCCCGGCGTGCGAGGCGGCGCGCCGCCAATCGTCGCGCCAGCCCTCGTCCACCTGCCCGATGTCGCGGGCGTAGTTCGGCTGGCCGGACAGCCGGGTGCCCTGGTCCTGCTCGTACCGGCCCTCCCCGTAGCTCGGGCCGCCGGACCGCCGGCGATCGTCGTAGCGCTCGCCCCGATCTCGGTCACGAGTTTGGTACCGGTCACGGCCGCCCGACCAGCCGCCTTGCGCACGGTCGTCGCCGCGACGGTAGTCGTTACGGTCGTCCTCGCCCCGCGTGCCGAAGCGGCCCTCCTCATCGAACATCGGCGCCTGATAGCGCTCCGGCTGCCGATACCCCTGGCGGAAGCCGTGGTCCTCGGCCTGGGCCGAGCCGCCGAAGTGCTCCTGGCCGTACTCGTTCGGGCGCTCATTCCAGTCGCGCCCGCTCCCCGACCGGCCGCCGAAGCCCCGGTCGGGCTGCCGCTCCCGATCGTAGAAGCCCGGTCCGTACCGGTCCTCGTCGTAGCCGCGCCCCCGTGAGCGCCCCTGATCGTAGGCGCGCTGGTCCGGGGACTGGAACCCGTAACCTCCCCGGTCGAAGCCTTGCTCGCCGTAGTCGCGGCCGCGATCGTAGCCGTAGCGCCGGTCGGGCTCGCGGTCGCGGCCCCCGAACTGCTCGCCGTACCCACGCCGCTCGTACTCCTGCCTGCCGAGCTCGCGCCGACCATAATCCGGGCGCTCGGACTCCTCCCGGCCATACCCCTGCCCGGCGAACCGCTCGCGGTCGTACGCGCCCGGCCCGAACCGCTCTTCCGTCGAGCCGGGATATCCCTGGCGACCGCGCTCCGGGCCGGACCAGCGATCGTACCCTCGCGGCTCGTCCCGGCGATAGCGGCTGCCCCTGTCCCGGTCGCCGTACGGCTCGCGGCCGCGCTCTTCGCGGCCGTGCCCTTCGCGACCGAAAGAGCTTTCCTGGCCGTAGAATCCGCCGACGTGCTCGTCCCCGCCTCGGTAATCTTCGTAGCCACGCTCGTCCGGCCTACGCTGGCCGACGTCATCGCTCCAATACTTGGAGTGTCGCTCGCGGTCGTCGCGGTGCATGCTGAGATCCTCCCAGCCCTGATGCTGAGCAGGCCGAAGCTCGGCCTGCCGGCTATCGAACCGGGGTCGCATGATGTGTGCCGCCCGGCCGCCAACCGTAAGCGCGGCAAGCCCGCCTCAGTCAGGAGCGCAACGCCTCGCCCGGTACCGCCGTCCCGGGCCGGGGGCACGGACTCAAATGGCGGCGCAGCTTGGGCGATACGCATGACCGCCTCCCCAGTATGCCGCGAACCAAATCGTGACCAGGCCGAAACGGCAAGTGAGCTCCCGGGACCCTAGAGTCGTGATCTACTAGCTGCGCTCGCTCTCCTCCCCTTGCCCGAGCCCGTGCAGGATGGTCGCCAATGATGTCGCCACTGCCTCTCATCGCTCCCATTCCCTTCCGTACCAGGTCCGAGCCGCGGATCGACGTCCGCGCGCTCACGAGCGTACTCCGTGACCTCGGCCGGGTCGATCGCCTGCACGACCTCGGGACCCGCGGGCCGCTGGTTGGCTCGGCCGGGGCGCGCAGCCTATTCCACTGCCTGTTCGGCCGCGACTCGATCCGGATGGCGATGGACCTCCTCGATGACTTCCCGGCCGTCGCCCGCGCGACCGTGCTCGAGCTGGCGCGGCTGCAGGGAGTGCGGGACAACCCGCGCGGCGACGAGGAGCCCGGGCGCATCCTCCACGAGCACCGCGAGCCCGAGGACCCGCACGCGGCGCGGCTCGCCCTTCACTGGGACTTCCCGTACTACGGCTCCGTCGATAGCACGCCCCAGTGGATCAACCTGCTCGTCGCCCTCTGCGCCCGGGACGGTGACGAGATGCTGGATTCGACGTTCGTCGACCGCCTGGGCCGGCCCCGGACGGTGCTCGACGCGCTGCAAGCGACGCTCGACTGGATCCTGCGGCGCCTGGACGATCCGACTGGTGGCGGCTTCCTCTGGGTGCGCCGCGCCACCGAGCAGGGCATCGCCAATCAGGTCTGGAAGGACTCCTCGGACTCCTACTATCACGAAGATGGCACGCTGTTCGACGTTCGCCGCCCGTACGCTCCGGTCGCGGTCCAGGGCTATGCGTACGACGCGCTCGTCGGGGCGGCCGAGCTCCTGGCGGGCGTCGTGCCGGCCCGCTCCAGGGCCCTCCGCGGGCGGGCCGCGCGGCTCCGCGAGCGCGTCCTGGCCGACTTCTGGTTGCCGGAGCAGGGCACCTTCGCCCTGGCGCTGACCTTCGAGGTCAACGGGACGGTCCGCCCGGCCCGGGTCGTCGCGTCGTGCGCCGGGCACCTGCTGGCGAGCCGACTGCTCGACGGCAAGGACGCGGCGCCCTACCGCCGGGCCCTGATCGCACGGTTCCGCCAGGCCGACCTGCTGGCCGGGGCCGGCGTCCGGACGAAGGCGATCGGGTCCGCGCGCTTCGGCCCGGGGACCTACCACAACGGCTCGACCTGGCCCATGGACACCGGGGTGATCGCGGATGGGCTGCGCCGCCACGGCGCTCACGAGCAGGCCGACGACCTCGAACGGCGCATCCTGCGCGGGTGCGCCGAGATCGGGGGCTTCCCGGAGTTCTTCCGCGGCGAGCCCGACGGCAGCATCGGCGTGAACACGACGATCGTCGATGTCATCCTCGACGGCAGGGTCAACCGGTTGGAGCAGCCGCCCCAGGCGGACCAGGGCTGGACCGCGACCCGCGTCTGGCGCATCCTCCGTCGCCGCGGCGACATCTGATGAGGGCGTAACGCGGACGGCCAGGGCGGGGAGAACGGACCGCGTCCTCGCCCCCGCCCTACGCCTTCCTCGCCCGAACCGTCACGCTGTAGCCCCAGCGGCCGGTCGGGACGAGATCCTCGAGCAGGTGGGCGCCGAAGTAGACGAAGCGGAGCAGGCCGTAGAGCCGGTCCGATTGCAGCAGGCCGCGGCAGAGCAGGAGCAGCAGAAGGTTGAGGGGCTCGCTCAGGCCGACGCCCGTGCGCCGGACGCGCTCGACCACGAAGCGGTCGCCGAGGAGGCGGCGCAGGTCGGCGAGGCGGTAGTGCCGATGGCGCGGAGACCCGCGCTCGGTCGGGTCGAGCGGCAGCAGGCCCGGGAGGCGCTCGCGGAGCGCGCTATACAGGTTCAGCGAGTCGAGCGGCGCCAGCAGGCCGGCGTGCGGCACGCTGACGATCAGCGTCCCCGAACGCCTGAGCACCCGCCACGCCTCGGCCAGCGCCGCGTCCTCGTTCGGGAGGTGCTCGAGCACGTCCAGCAGCAAGATCGCATCCAACGTCGTGTCGGCGAACGGCAGACGCTCGGCGCTGCCGCGCAGGAAGGGCAGGCTCGAGTAGCACCGCCGGGCGATCGCGACGTAACCGGCGTCGTACTCCAGCCCGACGACGAGCGGACGCCGGCCGATACGGCCCGCGCGGCGCCTGACCGCGGCCGCCACCCGCGCCGTCCCGAACCCGAACGCCGCGCCGTCGTCGAGGACGCGCAGGGCGCCCGACGGCAGCCAGGCCGCGGCGCGGTCCCAGCGCGCCATTACGGACCGGTGAGGCGGTACCGCCGCCCCTTCCAGGTGACCCGCACGCCGAGTACGCTCCGTAGGCCCGCGTCGAGCGCCACGACCTGGAACACGGCGTAGGCGAGCGGCTGGAGGAGCGCCCAGAGCGGCCGGATGCCGAACCACCGCACCCAGGGCAGGAAGCCGAGGACGCCGACGGCGCACGATGCGCCGGCGAGCCGCCACGAGCCCCGACCGAGGGCCGCCTGGACGAGCCGGATCAGCGGCAGCCCGGCGACGGCCGTGGCCAGGCCGATCAGCGCGCCGTGAGGCGGATACGCCGTCAGGTAGCCAGTCATGTACTTGCGGAACCCGGTCTGGATGCCGCCAAGGGTGCGGTACATCCGCACCCGCACCAGGTGCTCGCCGCGGTAGACCCGCACCCGGCCGCCGGCCCGCCGTGCGAGCCGCGCCAGCTCGACGTCCTCGCCGAGGCTCGCGCGCACGGCCCCGTGCCCGCCGATGCGCTCATAGAGGTCCCGCCCGATCAAGAGGTACTGGCCGTTTGCGATGGCGGACGGCGCGCGGTCGTCGTTCGCCCAGTGCGGGCCGATCGCCGCGAAGAACTGGCCGAACGCGAACGGCAGGACCAGCCGCTCCCAGATGCTCCGACACTCCTGGGCCGGGAACAGGCTCAGTAAGTCGGCATCGTCGCGGCGGGCCACGGCCAGCGCGGCGCCGAGCGAGGCCGGGGCGTGCCAGGTGTCGGCGTCGGTGAACAGGAGCCAGGCACCGGTCGTCGCCTCCGCGCCGAGGCGGCACGCCCAGTTCTTGCCGCTCCAGCCCGCGGGCGGCTCGGTCGTGCCCAGAACGCGCATCCCGAAGCCGGCCGCGACGGCGCCGGTCCCGTCGGTCGAGCGGTCGTCGACGACGAGGACCTCGGCCGGGGGCGGATCGAGGCAGATCAGCGCGGGGAGCAGGCGCTTCAGGTTCTCCGCCTCGTCGCGGGCCGGCACGACGACGCTCACGGGCAGACGGCGGGGGTGATCGGGCGCGGTATCCGCGGCGTGTGGCGTGGCGTCCGGTGTCGCTGCTCCGCGTGCCGCCGCTGCAAGCGGTCGCGCCTCGGATTCGTCCGGGCGGAACTGGATGATGGGGACGCGCGGCCAGTGGCGATAGTGC
>JALYGH010000723.1 GCA_030777205.1 Chloroflexota bacterium | reverse complement strand
CTCGTGAGCGTATCGCCAGCCTTGACGGTGTAGAGCGTGCCGGAGGACGGCGGGATCGTCAGCGTCTGCCCCTGCTTCAGCACGTTCGGATCGGTGAGGTCGTTCGCCCAAAGGATCGCGTCGACGGACACGCCGTGACGCCGCGCGATCGAGAACATCGTGTCCTTCGCCTGGACGACGTACGTGGTCGGCGTGGCGAGGGGAGCCGCGGTCTCCGCCTCGGCATCCTCGCTGCCCGCTTCGGCCGGAGGGGTGGCGTCGCGGGCGGGCTGGTCCTCTGTCGGGGCCGCCTCGCCGGCCGTCGGGCTCCCGTCGGGCAGTGGGGCCAGCGGGTTCGAGTTGTCGACGCCGATGACCGCCTGGGCCATCGCCGGATGGGCGCCGGTCACGAACAGCGGCACGGTCAGCAGCAGCGCCACCAGCGCGGCGCGCGTCGAGCGGTACATGGCACGCGACTGTAACGCGGCGGCGGTGGATGTTACAAGCGGCGCACGAGTGGGGCGAGGGGCCGAAACCTCGAGTGTTGGGCGCTGGGCGGGGCCGATCGTCACGAGCGGGAGCCTCTCCAGCCGCGAGTATTTTGCGAGGCGGTGGGGCACAACCCCGCCCGGCCACGGGCATGGTAGGGGGCCAGACCCGCCTGCCTCGACTCGGTCGCGTCACAAAGTCGTCACAGCGTCCGTAACGCGGTCGTATTGATAACGACGAACGAAGGCGGGCGCGGGTGCGCATGATCGCACAATAGGGCTGCGGATGGGAAGATACGGTAAGCACGGCCGGGCCGGTCGCACCGCCGAACGACCGGTGCGGGGTGACCCCGACGATGTTGCGTGTTTCGAGCGAGCCCGGTGCTGTGCCCGAAGCTGCCCCGCCCGGTCGGCTCCGCACGGCTCGGCGAGCGTCGTCGGCACGCCGGGGTCTGCAGCGCGGACGTCGGTGACGCCTGCTGTACCGCGCGTGCCGTTAGCGCGACGCCGACATCTACGACGATCGCCTCAGGCCCAGCCCGCCCGACGTCACGCGGATCTGCGTCTCCTGCTGCCCCGCGCTGGCCGAGGCCGAGAAGAAGTGGGCCAACTGAGCCGCGAGAGCCCGTGTCGACGCTCGCGATCGCGGAGTAGCCGCTGCCCGAGGGTGGCCGCGAGCCGGAACGCGCCCTCGGGCAGCGGCATCCGAACCGGCGAGTGGACTGCGTCGACTCCTGGCTCAGCGCAGGACGGCGGTCTTATTGCGCTCGATCAGCTCCCAGTCGATCTCGTAGCCGAGGCCGGGCGTGGTCGGGGCGTGGACGAACCCTTCCGCGTCCACCTCGATGTCGCGGACCAGCCCGTGCTTCTGGGCACTGTCCGGCTGCAGGACCTCGAAGTAGTCGCAGTTTGGGATCGCCATCGTCAGGTGCAGGTTCGCCACGTTGTTCAGCGAGTTGCCGCCGTGGTGGATCTCGCACTTCATCCGGAAGGCCTCGGCCAGGTGGGCGATCCGGATCATCGGGGTCAGCCCGGCCTTGACCGCCACGTCGCCGCGCAGCATGTCCGTCGCCCGCTCCATGATCCACGACGTGTAGCCGTACAGCCCGCCCGGCGAGTACTCCGTCGCCAGGATCGGGATGTTCAGCTTCTGCTTCAGTTTGACGTACCCGTAGATGTCGTCCTCGGCGAGCGGATCTTCGTACCAGAAGTAGCCCAGCTCCTGGATCGCCAGCCCGACCCGCAGCGCATCCTCATAGCCGTACGACCACATCGAGTCGAGCATCAGCACCATGCTGTCGCCGACGGCATCCTTGACCGCCCGACAGATCTCGACGTCCTTCTTCGGGTCGCGCATCGGATGGATCTTGTACGCCTGCCAGCCGCGCTCGCGGAACGAGAGCGCCTCGTCAACGTACTCCTGAATGCTCGTCATCACCGCCGACGACGCGTAGGCGGGCGCCTTCTCGCGGCAGGTCCCGATCAGGCGATGGATTGGCAGCCCGGCCACCTTGCCCATGATGTCCCAGAGCGCCACGTCGACCGCGCAGATCGAGCGGGCATCGGCGAGCCGGTTGCGGCTCCACATCTCCGACCAGATCGCGCCGATATCGAGCGGGTCACGGCCCATCACCAGCGGCTTGAGGCGCTGGAGGACCTGCGCCGCGAACTCGTCGGCGCCCTGATTCGACGACCCGAGGAACGAGTGCCCCTCGATGCCCTCGTCCGTCTTGATGGTGACGACGCCGACCTCCTTCGAGCCGCCCGCCGCGTTGCTGTACACGACCTTCGGCACGTCCCAGCGGTGGAGGGTGATCGTCAGATCGGTGACCTTCATGCCCGGCCTCCCCTTCGGCCACAGCGTCCTGTCGCCCGCGGCCGCCGGCATTCTGGTCGGCCCGGCGCGGTGTGTCAAACGCCCGGGCCGGGTCGCGGGGGCGGACGGCGTCCGCCTATCATCCGACGTGGATGGACGCCGCATCTACGGACATGCTGACGTCGGCGCGGATGCGGTTGCCCAGTGCTCAGCGGGCACCGGGCTGGTGATGGAGCCTTCGTCCTGGCTCCCGAATACGCGCGCTCGCGCCATGCCCCGGCGCCAGAGGTAGTGCGCGACGTAGGCGCACATCAGGCCGTCCAGTCGGTCCTCGTGGTTCTTCAGCTCCGCGCGGCGCAGCCCGGCCAGGTCGCGCCCGAACAGCTCGTCCGCGCCGTGCAGCTCCGGCTGGGGTGGTCCGCCATTTTGCGGCGGGGCCACCGCTCAGTGCTTGCGGGCGCGGCGAGGGAGAATGGTGGCGAAGGCGGTCGCCAGGTCCGCGCCGGTGAGCGCGCGAACCTGGTCCATGAACCAATGGTCGAGTGGATCGTCCGAGCTGGTCAGATCCTGGAGGGCCTCGTGCGGCCGGCGAGCCGTGACGCTGATCGTGACGCTTCCGTCGCGGGGCCGGGCCTCGACGTGCCAGGCCTCGCGCTCGACGCCGAACGGGCCGGGCAGGAGCCGCGGAAGCTCGCCCTGGACTCGGAGCGGCAGGATCGCCCTGAGCCTCTGCATGGGAATCCTCCAGTAAGCGGCAGGGTTCGCGAGCCAGTGAGCCCGGCCGCGCCCTCCGTTCCGGCCCAGCGTAGCCCCCGCCGGGTGGACCCCTGGTTGATTCGGCATCGCGATCCCGTCGCGCGTGCCCGGATCATCTGCATCGCAACCGTCCCAG
>JALYGH010000722.1 GCA_030777205.1 Chloroflexota bacterium | reverse complement strand
AACTGGAACACCGTCACCGACGAGAAGATCGGGCAGAGCTTCGTCAATTGGGGCAACCAGAACGGGATCAAGGTCGAGTGGCAGTCGATCCCGGGCTCCCCGCAGGTGCTCGCCAAGCAGTCGGCCTCCGTGGCGGCCGGCCAGCCGCCCGAGGTCACCAACCAGAACCTCGTCTACTGGTACACCCAGGGTGAGCTGGCCAACCTGACGGACCTGGCCAACAAGGTCAAGGACAAGGCCGGCGGCATGTACCCGATCGGGATCGCCTCACTGACGGGGAACGACGGCGGTGTCTTCGGCGTCCCGTACGGCATCGACGTCTGGCCGGCGCAGTGGCGAATCGACGAGATCGGCGCCGTCAACAACGGCAAGATGTTCGAGACCTGGGACAAGCTGATCGAGCTCGGGCCGCAGGCCCAGAAGCCGCCACGGACATACGCGATCGCCTTCTGCCTCGGGCACGAGGGCGACACGGTCAACAACTTCCTCTCGGTGGCCTGGGGGTATGGCGGTCGGCTCAACGACGAGAAGGGCGTCCCGGACATCGCCAACCCCGCCAACAAGGCGGGCATCGAGACGATCGTCCGGATGCACGAGGCGAAGATCATCCCGCCGGATTCCTTCGCCCAGACGGTGACGTCCTGGAACAATGAGACGTTCCAGAAGGGGCGCGGGTTCATCGCGATCAACCCGGCCACGATCATGGGCTGGCTGCTCGTCAACGACAAGGAGCTGGCAGAGAATACCGGCATCGCCCAGGTGCCGGCCGGGCCGGCCGGCTCGTTCGCCGAGGGCGCCTCGCTCGCCTTCAACTACTTCAAGAAGGCGAAGATGGCCGACCGGGCGCCGTCGGCGCTCGAGTACTTCGTCGCACCGGAGAACATGCTCGAGATCTCGAAGGCGGTGGAAGGGCGGTTCGTGCCGGTCTACCGTGACCACACCCAGGGCGACTTCTGGCAGACGAGCAAGTTCGCCGAGATGCGGATCATCGCCGAGAACGGCCGGGTCCGCAACTGGCCCGCGCCGCAGCAGCCCTGGCTGGCCGACATCACCGACGCCAGGTACGTCGTCTCCGACATGCTGCATAAGGTCATCAACGAGAAGATGCCGATCGAGGACGCCCAGGCGTGGGCCCAGCAGGAGATGATGGACTCGTACCAGAAGTTCGTGAAGCCGGCCTGACCGAGTAGGCGGTGGGTAGTAGGTAGCGGTTCGTATCGATTGCCTACCCCCACCGCCTAACGCCTACTCACCAATGGAGGTGTGCCTGTGGCGAAACAAGTCGTTGCCCGCCCGCGACCGTACGCCACTTCGCGCGGAGTCGCCCTGCGGCAGACGTTCGGCCGGGACTGGGCACTGGGCTGGCTGTTCGTCGCGCCGACCGTCCTGATCGTCGTCTCCCTGCTGATCTACCCGTTCGTCGACGCGATCCTGCTCAGTTTCCAGGAGCGCTTCATCGGCCAGGAAGGCACCTGGATTGGCTTCGCCAACTACGCGGAGCTGCTCGGCCGTGAGTCGCTGTTCCTTCGGGCGGCCGGCATCACCCTCGTCCTCACGGGCGGCGCGGTCTTTGGCAAGTTCTTCCTCGGCATGGCGATGGCAAGCGCCCTCAATCAGGACGTGCCGGCCAGAAATATCTTGCGCGGCCTGATGTTCTTGCCCTGGGCGGTGCCGGCCGTCGTCTCGGCGTACGTCTGGCGATTCCTCTTCGACACGACCGGCCCGATCAACGGCGCGATCGCCGAATACGGGCTGATGGACGACTACATCTACTTCTTCACCGACGCACGGCTCGCGGTGCCGGCCCTCATTCTGGTCATGATCTGGTCGGGCACTCCGTTCTGGACGATGAACTTCCTGGCCGGCATGCAGTCGATCAGCCAGGACATGTACGAGGCGGCCGAGATCGATGGCGCCGCGACCTTCAAGCGCTTCTGGCACATTACGCTGCCGAGCCTCCAGCCGGTCATCTTCGTGACCGCGCTGCTCTCGACGATCTGGACGTCGGCCAACCTGACCCAGATCTTCGTCCTCACCGGCGGCGGGCCGAACTACGCCACGACGACGCTGCCGCTGCTCGCCTATCAGACGGCGATCCCGGGCCACCGTCTCGGTGCCGGGGCGGCGATCTCGATGATGATGGTCCCGTTCTACCTCATCCTCGTCTTCTTCCTCACCCGGCGCATGCTCAAGCAGGAGTGACGACTCGTGGCTACGATCGCTGAAGCTCGAGGCACCACGGCTCGGTCGCGCCGGGGATCGACCAGGTCCGGTCGGCAGTCCCTCGGCCAGGGCTGGGTCATCGCGACCTACGTGTCGATCGCCTTCTTCCTGGTCTGGACGATCGTCCCATTCCTGTGGATGATCCTCGCCTCGATCAAGACGAACCGGGAGATCTACCAGGAGTTCACCGTCTTCCCGAAGGAGGTCTACTTCGGCCACTACCAGGCGCTGATGGGCGGCAAGTTCGCTATCTGGATGAAGAACAGCACGCTCATCGCGTCGGTCGCGACGCTACTGTCGATCGTCCTCGGCTCGCTGTCGGCCTACGCGATCACGCGCCTCCGGTTCGCCGGCCGCCGCGTGATCGCCGTCGGGCTGATCTTCACCTACCTCATCCCGAGCTCGCTGCTGTTCATCCCGCTCTTCCAGGTCGTGGCCCAGTTGAACCTGGTCGACACGATCTACGCGCTGATGGTCGTGTACCCGACCTTTACGCTGCCGTTCTGCACCTGGATGCTGACCAGCTACTTCCGCAGCATCCCGGAGGAGCTGGAGGAGGCGGCCCTGATCGATGGCTGCACTCGCCTGGGCGTGCTGCTGCGGATCGTCCTGCCGCTGTCGGCGCCGGCACTCGTGGTGGTCTGCCTGTTCTCCTTCACCCAGGCCTGGAACGAGTTCATCTTCGCCCTCGTGATGACGAACTCGGTCGCGGCCCGGACGGCGACGGTCGGGCTCACCCAGATGCTCGGCGAGGACGTCTTCTACTGGGGCCAGATGATGGCCGCCGCGCTCATCACCGCCCTCCCGCCGGTGATCATGTACACGCTCGCCCAGCGCCTCGTGATCCGCGGCCTGGCGGTCGGCGGCGTCAAGGGCTGAGTTCGGCGCCGTCGGCTGCCGCTAAAGGCCTCGTCCGAGTGGCGGACGAGGCCTTTCGCCTGCTCGGCGATGGGGTCGGCGCGGGTCAGGTACACTGGTATCGATCAGGTGTCGC
>JALYGH010000721.1 GCA_030777205.1 Chloroflexota bacterium | reverse complement strand
GCGAGTCCGCGTACTTGTCGAATGCCTGGACCGTCTCGACGACGAGCTCGTCGGTCAGCCGTCGCTCGGCCGCCGCCGCTCCGGCCAGGTGGATGATCAGTATCGCGAGGCGGCACACCAGCACGGCGTATTCGCTCGCGAACGAGCGCCTCGGATGATACGGGGACGTCGACACGTGTATGACGTTCGCGAGCAGGTTCTCGAGGAGGTGTGGCCGAGCCCGGAGGTACGGACGGACGTGGCCGTCGAGCGCGGCGGCATAGGCGGCGCGCGTGCGCGAGGACAGCGACGCGTTCGGATCGGTCGGCAACCCGAGCCCGTCGCGCAGGCGGTCCAGGCAGCGGCGGTAGCGGGCCGGCACGCCCTGCATCGCCACCCAGACTCGGATGCGAGCGAGCAGCAGCTCGGACGGCTCTGGTCCGCTGTCCGCGGCCCGGGTCCACTGTCGGTCGGCGTGGCGCGCCGCCTCGGCGAACGCCCAGTCGACCGACTCGGCGTGCAGGTGCGTCGCATCGCTCAGCTCTCCGAGGGCGAGCCCGAGCGCCCGCAGCCGGGCACCGAGCGCCACGTCACCCCGACCGAGCAGGTCCAGGCACCGGGCGCGCACGCGATGGTAGTGCCGGCGCGGGTCGCCCTCTTCCGGCTCGTCGAGCCAGGGCGCCTCGATCCAGAAACGGCCGCGCTCGCGGAGCCTGCGGTCCGGCTCGGCCTCACCGATCGCCAGGGCATCGGGATCGAGCAGCACCAGCCGGGCGATCTCCGGGCAGGCCAGCCGTCCCCCGACGTCGATCGTGCCGTCGATCAGCGTCGCCAGGCGCGGGAACGTGTCGCAGGTCGACGGCAGCAACGCCTCCCCGAGCGTCCCCTGGATCGCGCACAGCCGCTCGCCGGTCAGGAACGGGCACCCGCCGTCGCCGGTCACGTCGATCAGGGCATGCTCAGTCGCGGTGGCGGCCGGGTCCTCGTTCCGGATGACGTGCAGCCGCAGCAGCGGGCCGAGCGTCGGCTCGTCGACGCCCAGGTAACGCTCGTACGTCGGCGCATCGACGTCGACGCCCTGCCAGCCGCCGCAGCAGTGGTCCTCGCACGCCGCCCCGACGCATCGGAAGCGCGCCAGGTAGGCCGGGGCTCGGACGATCATCGGAGCCAGTCGAGCGCCTCGTGGGTGATCTCCGGCGGGATGGTGTGCCCGTCGTCGAACTCTCGGTAGCGGACATCGTACCCGGCCCCCTGGATCATTGGCACGAGGCGTCGGCTGCAGCGGTCGATCGGCAGCACCTCGTCGTGGACGCCGTGCGAGATGTAGATCCGCGGCTGCCCGATCTGGTCGGCCGGGGCCGCGAAGCCGGGCGAGAAGGCGACGATGTGGGTGAACAGGTCGCCGTTGGTGAGGCCGAGCGACAGGGCGTAGGACGCGCCATCGGAAAAGCCCTCGATCGCGACGCGGGCCGGGTTGACGGCGACGCGGGCGAACGAGTGGGAGAGTGCGCGGTCGATGAACGCCACGTCGGGACCGTAGCCGCCGCGGATGACGTCCCAGGTGGGGCCGCGCGAGTCGATGGCGAGCAGGACCAGTCCCTCGGCGTCGGCATGCTCCTGGAACGGCCAGAGGCCGCCGCTGGCGCTGCCGCCGGCCCCGTGCAGCATCAGCACGAACGGCGCCGGTTGGTCCGGACTGTAGCCCGCCGGGACGTAGAGCAGGCCGTCGCGCTCACCCCCGAGCCCGAGCCGCTGCAGGCCGCTCGAGGCGGGCTCGGTCGGCGGCCCCGGCCGCGAGCCCAGACGTCCCTCGTTCGCCGGCGCTCCGCCCCACTGTCGCCACCTGCCGCTCGTCATTCGCCTATCCTTCGCGAAGCTCTCGGGTACGCAGCCCGCGGCCAGCCAGGCGGCAGCCCCGAGGCCGAAGAGGCGCCGCCGCGACAGGCGCGACGGCGGGTCCTGAATTCGGTCAATGCTCGTGCCGGCCTGGCTCCCTCCTGGGCCGGCCATGAGCGCCCGGCGGTGCACGGCCCGTGCCCGCGGCCGTTGCGCCCCGCACCGTTGAGGGCTACGATCCCGGTCGAGCGGTCCGCGCCCGTGTGGCCGCCTCAGCACCGATCCGCTGACGGGAGTGCCATGCGCATCGTCGACGTCACCACGACCCACCTGCACGCCCCGCACCTGCCCGGCTTCCAGGACTCGACCATCCGCCACCGCACGGCCGGCCGCGGGGCGCTCTTCGTCCACGTCAAGACCGACGAGGGCATCGAGGGACTCGGCGTGTCCGTCCCCGGCGCCCGCGAGTTGATCGAGCGGAGCTTCAAGGAGATCCTGGTCGGCCAGGACCCGCTCTGGCACGAGAAGCTCTGGGACGACATGTTCTGGCGCGTGCGCGGCGTCGGGCGGAAGGGCCTCGCCTTCGCCGCCCTCTCCGGCGTGGATATCGCCCTCTGGGACCTCAAGGCGAAGGCGTTCGGCGTCCCGCTCTACAAGCTGCTCGGGCCCTACACCGACAGCGTCCCCATCTACGGCTCCGGCGGCTGGACCCACTATAGCGAGGACGAGCTGGTCCGCGAGCAGGTCGGCTACGTCGAGCGGGGCATCCCGCGCGTGAAGATGAAGGTGGCCAAGGATTTCGGGAAGGCCGAGGCCGAGGACCTGCGCCGCCTGGCCGCCGTCCGCAAGGCCGTCGGGGATGACGTCGAGATCTACGTCGACGCCAACAATGGCTACTACGCCAAGCAGGCGATCCGGATGTCGAAGCGGTTCGAGGAGTACGACGTTCGCTGGTTCGAGGAGCCGGTGCTCGCCGACGACATCCAGGGGCTGGCCGAGATCGCCCGCGCGACGACGATCCCGGTCGCGAGCGGCGAGCACGAGTACACCAAGTACGGCTTCAAGGAGCTGATCAGTCGCGGCGGCGCCGACATCGTCCAGCCGGACGTCGGCCGGGTCGGCGGCGTGACCGAGTGGATGAAGGCGGCGCACCTGGCCCACGCCTTCAACCTGCCGGTCGCCCCGCACGCCGTCCAGCTCGTCCACCTCCATCTCGCTTGCGCCACCCCCAACTTGAAGGTTGTCGAGTACCTCGGCTACTCCGAGGAGACCGACCGCCTCTGGTACACCGAGTTCCCGGAGCCGAAGGACGGGATGTGGTCGCCGTACCCGGATCGCCCCGGCCTCGGCTTGGAGCTGGATCCGGCGGCGGTGAAGAAGTACGCGGTGTAAACGGCCCGCAGCCCCGGCCGCTCCCCCTCGCGGGGGAGCGGGAAGAGGGCGACGTCGAGCGATCCGGGCGCGGCGCGGCGGTGCGGGCCGCGCGCCCGGCGAGTCCGGGCGTGTGCCGGGCGTGATCCGGATGGTCACCGGCGTGATCCGGGTGGCTTTTCGTGGTACCCGGTTGGCTTTTTGTGGTCGCCGGTTGGCTTTCGGTGGTACCAAATTTGGCGCTACCAGGAGGGAGTTGGGTTCGTTCCGCGAAAAACGCCTGTGTCGAGGGCGATGGTGGCGGCGCCGGCGGGCGGGCCTCGAGGGTCGAGCGACGCGGGCTGGGATCGTGGTGACCTCCGGTGGAA
>JALYGH010000720.1 GCA_030777205.1 Chloroflexota bacterium | reverse complement strand
ATCTCGCTCGGCGGGATCGTCGCCAGCCGCTGGATCAGGATCGCCGGCGACGAGATGGACCAGGACATCGTCACCTACATGCGCCAGCGCTACAACCTGCTGATCGGCGAGCGGATGGCCGAGGAGGTCAAGATCGCCTCCGCCAGCACCGAAGCGATTCCCGTCCGCGGCCGCGAGCTGAAGTCCGGCTTGCCGGCCGAGGTCCAGGTCGCGGCCGACGAGGTCCGCGAGGCGATCTCAGGCTCGGTGAACGCGATCCTCGACGCCGTCACCGACACGATCGAGGAGACGCCGCCGGAGCTGGTCGCCGACCTGATGGCACGCGGCATCACCGTGGCGGGCGGCGGCTCGCTGCTCCCCGGGCTCGTCGAGCGGCTCGCCGAGCGGACCCGGATGCGCGTGACCCCCGCCGATGACCCGCTCGGCTGCGTGGTTCGCGGCACCGGCAAGGTGCTGAATGAGATCGGCGCGCTGCGCAAGGTGCTGCTGCACGGGCGGTCGCGGGGGGCGCCCGGACGGCAGTAGCGGGTACTATCCACCACCGCGTTGGCGCTGGCGGCCCGTGTGGGCGCTTACCATCTCGCCCGGACAGCGCACCTACCCGGTGCGGCGCAGGCCTGAGACAACCCACAGCCTCGAGGGACTGACGAACGAGCATGCGAACCCGGCGACGGATGCCCTGGTGGACGGCGCTGCCGGTGGCCCTGATCGCGGCCGTGCTGATCTTCATGCCGGCTCCGGCCCGGCAGGTCGAGGCGATCGGCACGCGCGTCCTGGCGCCGCTCCAGTTCGGCGTCTCCGGCGCCGTCGGCCAGACCGAGGATCTCGTGAGCATCGTCCGGCGGATCGGCGACCTCGCCAGGCAAAACGACCAGTACCGCGAGGAGATCGACCGCCTCCAATCGGAGATCGTGCGCCTCCGCGAGCTCGAGGTCGAGAACCGCGACCTCCGCAACCTGCTCGGGCTCAAGCAGCGGGCCGGCGCCGGCGAGCTCGTGCCGGTGCGGGTGATCGCGCGCGACCCGTCGCCGTACGTCCAGTCGATCACGATCGATCGCGGCGAGGAGGACGGCGTCCGCGACGGCATGCCCGTCATCACCTGGCGGGGCGTGGTCGGGCGCATCAACCGCGTCGGGCCGACCTCGGCCAAGGTGCTGCTCGTCACTGACACGAGCAGCTCGATCAGCGGCCGGATCCAGTCCTCCGAGTCGCGGGTGACGAGCATCCTGCGCGGCCGCCCGGAGGGGGGGCTGGTGATGCAGCACATCCCCCAGGAGGAGAGCGTCCAGACGGGCGACACGGTCATCACCTCAGATCTGGGCGGGATCATGCCGGAGGGGCTGGTGGTCGGCAAGATCGTCCAGGTGCGGCGCAAGGATGTGGACGTGTTCCAGGAGGCCCTGATCGAGCCGGCGGCCGACATGAAGCAGCTGGAGCGCCTCTACGTCATGGTCGCCCCGGCCGCGCCCGGCACCGATGCCCGGTGATGAGCTTCCTCGCGTTCGCCGCCCTCGTGACGCTCGCCGCGCTGGTCGAGGCGACGGTCGGCTACCGGCTCGAGCTGGGCAACGGGCGCGCCAACCTCGTGCTCCTGCTCGTCGTCGCCTGGGCGCTCCTGCGCGGCAAGGAGGAGGGGCTGCTGGCCGGCTTGATCGGCGGGGTGGCCCTCGACATGGTGAGCGGGGCGCCGTTCGGGCTGCACGCGGCGCTCCTGGCGCTGGTCGGCGGGACCACGGGGCTCGGCGCCGCGACACTCGCCCATGGCGGCGCGACGACCCTGTTCGGCCTCGCGGTCCTGGTCACCGTAGCCTATCACGCGGCCGAAGCGCTGGCACTCGGGCTGCTCGGCTGGCTGCTGCCCGGGCCGGCGCGGCTGCTGACCGTCATGACGCCCACCGTGCTGCTCAACGGCGTGTTGCTGCCGGGCGTGTTCGTGCTGGCGCGCCGCCTCGAGCGGCTTCTCTCCGGCTGGCGCCAGCTCGAGCTGGAGTGATCCGCGTACAATGCGGCTCGCCATGGTGAGGACGGCACGTTGAGGATGAGGGTCTGGCGGCAGCTCGACTACCTGCTGCTGCTGGCGGTCGCGGCGCTGGTCACCTACGGCCTGATGATGGTCCACAGCGCCACCTGCTCCCCGGACTGCGAGCGCTTCTTCCCGCCAACGAGCTGGGCGACGCGCCAGGCGATGTACGCCGCGGCCGGCCTGGTGCTGATGATCGTCGTCACGGCAGTCGATTACCGCGCCTACCGCGTCCTCGCCTACTCGAGCTGGGTCGTGGCACTGCTCCTCCTCGCCGCCGTGCTAGTGTTCGGGCGCGGCGACGTCGAGTTCGGCGCGCGGCGCTGGATCCAGCTCGGCGCCTTCGACTTCCAGCCGTCCGAAATCACGAAGGTGGCCCTGATCCTGGCGCTCGCTCGCTTCCTGACCGATCGCGAAGGGCCGCTCTCGTTCCGTCGGATGATCGCCTCGCTGTTCCTGCTGCTGCCGCCGCTCGTCCTGGTCTACTTGCAGCCGAACCTCGGGACGGCCCTCTCGTTCGTGTTCATCTGGGCCGCAATGGTGACGATGGCCGGCGCCCGGCCGCTGTACCTCGGCATCCTCGGGCTGGCGGGCGTGCTCGCGGCGCCGGCCGGCTGGATGGTATTGCGGGAGTACCAGCGCGCCCGGATCGTGACGTTCTTCGCGACGCTCGTGAACCCGGAGAACGACCCGTTCGGCGAGGGGTACAACATCCTCCAGGCCCGGATCAGCATCGGCTCGGGCGGGATGTTCGGCCAGGGCTGGCTGCAGGGGACCCAGACCCAGCTCGACTACCTGCGCGTCAAGCAGAGCGATTTCATCTTCTCGGTCCTGGCCGAGGAGATGGGGTTCCTCGGCGCGATGGTGCTGTTTGCACTGCTGGCGCTGCTGATGTTCCGCATCCTCCGCGTGGCCGACAAGGCGCGCGACGACTTCGGGCGGATGGCCGCGTTCGGGGTGGCCTGCGTGCTGCTGTTCCAGTCGTTCGTGAACCTGGGCGCGAACCTGATGATCCTGCCGGTGACGGGCGTGCCCCTGCCACTGGTGAGCTTCGGCGGCAGCTCGATGCTGACGCTGTTCATCGCCTTCGGCATCGTCCAGAGCGTCCTGATCCGCTCCAAGCGGCGCACCTTCAGCCTGTCAGGCTGACCTGGCGACAGGACGCTACCCTGGACACGACGTTCGGCCTCATCCCGCGCCGCCTGCCGGCTAGCTGGGGACCTTCGGCGCGGACGGGGTCGCCGCGCAGTGCCGGCGGTAGCACTCGACGACGATCCGCTCGACCTCGGCCGGGTCGTCGGTGCAGGCCAGCAGCGTGAGGTCCTCCGCGGCGATCATCCCCCGCTCCAGCACGGCCTGCCGGACCCAGTCCAGCAGGCCGGCCCAGTACGCGGTGCCGACCAGGACGACCGGGAAGTGCTTGATCTTCCGGGTCTGGATCAGCGTCAGCGCCTCGAACAGCTCGTCGAGCGTCCCGAAGCCGCCCGGGAGGATGACGAACGCCTGGGCGTACTTGACGAACATCGTCTTGCGGACGAAGAAGTAGCGGAAGTTGACCGCCTCGTCGACGAAGGCGTTGGTGCCCTGCTCGTGCGGCAGCTCGATGTTGCAGCCGATCGAGCGACCTTTGCCCTCGCGGGCGCCGCGGTTGGCCGCCTCCATCACGCCGGGCCCGCCTCCGGTGATGATCGCGAAGCCGGCCCGGGCC
>JALYGH010000719.1 GCA_030777205.1 Chloroflexota bacterium | reverse complement strand
GCCTTGGCGTGCTGGCCGGCGGACACGCTGGCTGATAAGGGGATGGTGTTGGCCGTCGGCCTCGGGGCGATGGCACAGATGGACGTTCCGTAGCATTGCGCGACGTGCGGGCAACGAGAGGAGGAGGGCAGCGCCACGATTCCGAGGCATGACCGTGATGCGGGCCCACTTGCGGGCCGGTTGACCGATGGGTACAAGAGAATCCAACGTGCCAAGCGTTGGCAGCGGACTCCGGGTGGAGGATGGAATGGCGACCACATCACCGGTGGCGGGGCCTCCCCATTGGGCGGAACGCTGGTTCCGGCTGTCGGCGCGCGGAACGGACGTCGGGACCGAAGTCCGAGCCGGCCTGACCACCTTCATGGTCATGGCCTACATCGTCGTCGTCAACGCGGTCATCATCACCGGCGGCGCGACGATCGCCGGTCAGGACGTCCCCTTCGCGGCCGTCGTCACGAGCACCTGCCTGGTCGCCGGCCTCATGACCGCGATGATGGGGCTGTGGGCCAACCTGCCGTTCGCCATCGCGCCCGGGATGGGCCTGAACGCCGTGGTCGCGTTCCAGTTGATGGTCGGCCTCGGCTACACCTTCGCCGAGGCGATGGGCGTCATCGTGCTCGAAGGCGTCATCATCACCGTACTCGTCCTCACCGGCTCGCGCCAGGCAGTCCTGCGCGCCCTGCCGCTCTCGCTGAAGCTCGCGATCGGGGCCGGCATCGGCCTGTTCCTGTTCGCGATCGGCGCCTATCAGGCCGGCTTCTTCCTGGTGCCGCTGGCGACCACCCAGGGCGGGACCGTCCAGCCGGCGACCGCCGGCGCGCTCGGCGACTTCACCACACCGCCGGTGCTGTACGCGACGCTCGGGCTCGTCCTCACCGCGGCGCTGCTGCGGGCGAACGTCCGCGGAGCGCTGCTGATCGGCATCTTGCTCACGACCTCGGTTGGCGTCCTGATCCACCTGGCGACCGGCACGCCGCTCTCCGTCGTCCCCGGCAAGTTGGAGCTTACCGGCCCCCTGGTGAGCATGCCGGACTTCAGCCTGCTCGGCAGCGGCCTCGTTGGCCTCGGCTTCCTCACCAAGGGTGGCGGGACGCTGTTCCTGGCCGGCCTGCTCGCCACGCTGTCGGTCATGCTGAGCGACTTCTTCGACACGGCCGGCACGTTCACCGCGCTCGGGACCGAGGCCGGCCTGACCGACGAGGACGGCCACCTCCGCGAGAATGAGAACCGAGCGTACCTCGTCGACTCGCTCGGCGCGCTCGGCGGCGGGCTCGTCGGCTCCTCCAGCGCGACGACATACATAGAGAGCGGCGCCGGCATCGCCGAGGGCGGGCGGACCGGCCTGACGTCGCTGGTGACCGCCGTCCCGTTCTTCGTCGCGATGTTCCTCGGCAGCCTGTTCGCGATCGTCCCGCAGGAGGCGACGGCCGGCGCGCTGATGATCGTCGGGGTGCTGATGCTGGCGGCCACGGCGGCCGAGATCCCCTGGAAGGACTTCGCGATCGGGCTGCCGGCCCTGTTCACCGTGATGCTGATGCCGCTGACCTGGAGCATCACCAACGGCATCGGCGCGGGCGTGATCCTGTACTGCCTGCTCAACTACCGCCGCGCCAACCCGATCATGTGGGCCATCGCGGCCGCCTTCGCCGTCTACTTCGTCATCGGCACCCACTGAGCCTGCTCCCGTGCCTGCAATGCGGCACATTCTGGGACGCCCCATCCGAAGCATGCTCGGCAGTGGCACGTAGCCTGCCTTAAGGGCGCGTGCCGACGTGCGTCGGTGCGACGAGTCGGCAGGGCGACGGGCTCTTGCTCGGCGGCAGGTGAGACCGCCGCCACGCCGACCTGACCTGAACTACGTGGGGATGGGGGGGCGATGGAATCCCGCGGCGTCACCGTGCGCGATCTACGCGCGCTGCGCGGGCCGAACCTGTGGTCCTACAAGCCGGCCTTGCACGCCGTCGTCGACATCGGGCCATATGAGGAGCTGCCGAGCACCAGCTTTCCCGGCTTCACCGAGCGACTGACGGCCTGGCTGCCCTCGTTGCGCGAGCACGAGTGCGGGATCGGCAAGCCGGGCGGCTTCGTGGAGCGACTTGAGACCGGCACGTACCTTGGCCACATCGTCGAGCACGTCACGCTGGCGCTCCAAAACGAGATGGGATTCGACGTCGGGTACGGGCGCGCTCGGATGACCGACGAGCCCGGCGTCTACAACGTCGTCATCGCCTACCAGGAGGAGGAGGCCGGCCGGGCGGCGTTCGAGACGGCGCTGCGGATGGTGCTGGCCGCGATGCATGACGAGCCGTTCGACGCGGCCGGCGAGATCGAACGGCTGCGCGAGCTGGCCGACGAGGTCCGGCTCGGCCCGAGCACCGCCGCGATCGTCGAGGCGGCCCGCAAGCGCGACATCCCGGTCCTAGGCTTGACGGACGGCAGCAGCCTGGTCCAGCTCGGCTACGGGGTCCACCAGAAGCGGATCATGGCCTCCGAGACGTCGACCACGAGCTCGATCGCCGTCGAGATCTGCCAGGACAAGCCGCTGACCAATCGAATGCTCCGGACGGTGGGCGTGCCGGTGCCGGAGGGGCGCACGGTTGGCTCAGCGGAGGAGGCCTGGACGGTCGCCCAGGACATTGGCCTGCCGATCGTGGTGAAGCCCGAAGCCGGCAACCAGGGCAAGGGCGTCACCGTCAACCTCCGCTCCGAGGCGGAGGTCCGCGCCGCGTACGAGCTGGCCCGCCAGTACGACCGCTGCGCGCTCGTCGAGCGGCACGTCGTCGGCGACGACTACCGCCTGCTCGTCGTCAACGGCAAGATGGTCGCCGCCGCCCGGCGCGACCCGGCCCAGGTCGTTGGCGACGGCCGGCGTACCGTCCGCGAGCTGGTCGACGAGGTGAACGCCGACCCGCGCCGTCGTGAAGGGCACGGCAGCGTGCTGACCCGCATCCAGCTCGGCGAGGCGGCCGCGCTCGTCCTCGAGCAGCAGGGCCTGACGTTCGACTCCGTGCCGGCGGCCGGGCAGCGAGTGAAGCTGAGGAGCAACGGCAACCTCTCGACCGGCGGCACCGCCACCGACGTGACGGATGACGTCCACCCGGCCAACGCCCGCGTCGCCGAGCTGGCCGCGCAGATCCTGGCGCTCGACGTCGCCGGCATCGACGTCCTCTGCGGCGACATCGGGCGCCCGCTGACTGAGCAGGGCGGGGCGATCGTCGAGGTGAACGCCGCGCCGGGGCTGCGGATGCACCTGGCCCCAACGGTCGGCCAGGGGCGCGATGTCGGCATGCCAATCGTCGAGATGCTCTACCCGGACGGTGCGCCGTCGCGCATCCCGATCGTCGCGATCACCGGCACGAACGGGAAGACGACCGTCACCCGCCTGGCCGCCCACATCTTCGCCACCGCCCGCAAGCTGGTCGGGATGACCTGCACCGACGGGACGTTCATCGGCGGCGAGCGGATCATCGAGGGCGACTGCTCCGGCCCGCGCAGCGCCCAGGCCGTCCTGCTCCACCCCTGGGTCGAAGTGGCCGTCCTGGAGACGGCGCGCGGCGGAATCCTCCGCGAGGGGCTGGCCTTCGACGCCTGCGCCGTCGGCGTCGTGACGAACATCGCGGGCGACCACCTCGGGCTGAAGGGCATCAACACGGTCGAGCAGCTCGCGCGCGTCAAGCAGGTCGTCGTCGAGAGCGTCCGCCAGGACGGCGCGGCGGTGTTGAACGCCGACGACCAGCTCGTCGCCGAGATGGCGGCCTCGTGTCCCGGGCGCATCGTCTACTTCGGCCTGGATCCGGGCAATCCGGTCCTCGCCTCCCACCTCGCCGACGGCGGGGCCGCCGCGTATGTCGAGGGCGGGGCGATCGTGCTCGCCGACGAGGGCCGAGTGACCGAGCTGATCGAGCTGGATCGGGTCGGGTTCACCCTCGGCGGGAAGGTCCACTTCCAGGTCCAGAACGCGCTGGCGGCGGCGGCGGCGGCGTGGATGGCGGGGCTCAACCCGGCGCTGATCGCGCGGGCGCTGACGACGTTCACGACGGACGGCTCGACCGTGCCCGGTCGCTTCAACCTGCACGAGATCAGCGGCGTCCAGGTTGTCGTGGACTACGGCCACAACGCCGCCGCGATGCAGGCGCTCGGGCAGGCCGTCCAGGCGCTCGGGCCGCGCCGGACGGTCATGTTGATGACGCTGCCCGGCGACCGCCGCGACGAGGACCTGCGAGCCACCCTGGAGGCGACGTTCGGCTGGGTGCACGAGTACGTCTTCTACGACGAGCCGTCCCTGCGGGGCCGTGCGCTCGAGGAGGTGCCCCGCCTGTTGCTGAGTCACCTCGCCGAGGACGGCCGCGCGGCCGGGCACGTGGCGCGTGACGTGGGTGACGCGCTCGCCCACGCCTGGCGGCGCCTGCGGCCGGGCGACCGCCTGGTCTTCCTGGCCGACGACGTCGCCGAGGCGATGGACCTGTTGCGGGCGGCGGCGAAGCCTTCCGACGCCGATGCCGCTTGCACCGAACCGGTCGCCGCGCGGCACGCGTCGGCACCTGCATCCGCGCGCGAGCCGGCCACGCGCGTCGGTCGCTCCGGAGGATAAGCCGTGTCCGCTGCCGGCCCGGGGGTACGC
>JALYGH010000718.1 GCA_030777205.1 Chloroflexota bacterium | reverse complement strand
CGGTCTCGCGGCGCTCGCGCGGGCCGAGGCGCTCGGCGGCGCGTACGGACCGAACGCCATCGCGTGGGCGACCGCGCGATTCAGCTCCACGACGGGCGACGGCGTGAGCTCGGCGAGCCGGTCGTAGAGCGCCGCGATGAGCGCCCAGTCGGTCTCCTCCGGCGTCCGCGCCCGCGCGTGACAGGCGACGATCGCGGCCTGGAGCGCGTACGGGCCGAGCGCGCCGCCGAGCGCCTCGGCCCGCGCGAGCGCCGCGAGACCGCGGCCGATCAGGACATAGTCCCAGCGCGCGCGGTTCTGATCGAGCAGTAGGATCGGCTCTCCCGAGGGGCCGACGCGCGCGCGCAGCCGCGACGCCTGGATCTCCATCAGCGCGACGAGACCGTGGACCTCCGGCTCGTCGGGGACCAGCCCGGCCAGGATCCAACCGAGCCGGAGCGCGTCCTGGCAGAGCTCCGGGCGCACCCAGTCGTCGCCGGCGGTCGCCGAGTAGCCCTCGTTGAAAATCAGGTAGACCACCTCGAGCACCGACGCCAGGCGGGCCGCACGGTCGGCCCCGTGGGGGACCTCGAAGGGGACGCGCGCCTCGGCGAGGGTCCGCTTGGCGCGGACGATGCGCTGGGCAACGGTCGGCTCCGGGACGAGGAAGGCGCGGGCGATCTCCGCGGTCGTCAACCCGCCGAGCAGGCGGAGCGTGAGCGCGACGCGGGCTTCGGTCGAGAGCACCGGATGACAGGCTACGAAGATCAGGCGCAGGAGGTCGTCGCCGATGTCGTCGTCATTGTCGAGCGCGGCATCGACCCCCGGCGCGACCGTCTCACCGTGGAGCTCGACCTCGTGCCCGAGCTCCTCGAGCTTGCGATCGAATCGCTGCTGCCGGCGCAGCAGGTCGATCGCCCGGTGCTTCGCGGTGGCCATGAGCCAGGCGCCCGGGTTGTCCGGGATGCCCGACACGGGCCACCGCTCGAGCGCGGCGACGAGCGCGTCCTGCGCGAGCTCCTCGGCAAGGCCGACATCGCGCACGATCCGCGCGAGTCCGGCGATGAGCCTGGCCGACTCGATCCGCCAGACCGCTTCGATCGCGCGCTGGGTTTCGGTAGCCGTCACGACGACCAATCAGACCATCTTCGACTCCGCCGGTGCAAGCCGTCCTGCGCCGCCACCGGGCAACCACGGGCCGGCCCCTCATTCCACCGCGCGGACGACGAGCCAGCCGGCCAGCAGCGCCAGCGTGATCCAGATCGCGACGACGATGACGACCGCCACGCGGCCGGTCGGGCGGCCGGCGGCGGTCGCCTCGGCGGCCCGCGCCCGGCACTCGGCCATGATCGGCGTCGGTACCATCCGCAGCGCGAGCCAGATCCCGAGCGGGACCAGGATCAGGTCGTCGAGGTAGCCCAGGATCGGCACGAAGTCCGGCACCAAGTCGAGTGGACTGAGGGCGTACGCGACGACCAGCGCCATGAACAGCCGGGCGTACCAGGGCACCCGCGGGTCCCGGGCGGCGAGGGCGAGCGCGTACGTCTCGATCTTGAGCTCCCTGGCCCAGGTGCGGAGCCGGTGACGAACGGCCATAACGCAGATGGTACGGGATACGGGGAGCACCGGTAGCCAGCACCGCCGCGGGACGCTGTGCTGGCCGGGTGACCGCCACGCACCCTCCAAGCTTCCGACAGGCGCGCCCCGGGGCCCGCCCCTACGCGCTACCCCCGCGTTCAGCCCGCGCCGCGCAGTCGGTCCGCCTCGTCCCGCGCCAGGTCTTCCAGCACGGCGAAGAAGTACGCCATCGCCCGGCGCTGGCCGGGCGGACCGCTGCGGACGCCACTCTTGCTGATCTGCTCGCGGGTCTTGGTGCGCGCTAGCTCGACGAGCGCCAGGAAACGGCCGCGCGGCAATCCGGAGTTCCACCAGGCGCGGTGGGCCCGGACGCGCGACCTGGCCGGATCGTCGTCGCGGAACTCCACGCCGTGCTGCTCGATCCGCGCCGCCAGCTCGTCCGATTCCGGTCCGTCCTCGGTCGGGCGCGGAGCGCCGCCCGACGTAGTATCCGATCTCTGTCGGGCGGTTTCTGGATGGGCGATCTCTCCGGGTCCGGGTTCTTCGGGGGGCTTTCTGTTTCGTGCCCCGCTCCGGGTGCCACGCGCCGCACCCCCGGCGGTGCTACGCGGTGCACCGTTCTTGGTCCTGCGCGGTGCACCCTTTTCGGTGCAGCGCGCTGCACCGAAAAGGGTGCTACGGCCTGTGGAAAGCGTCGAGAACTGCGAGACGTCGTACAGCGGCGTCGGCAGGTCGCCCCGCGCCTGCTGGACGGCCTCGGCCAGGACCAGCCGCTCCAGGGCCGCGAACAGGCCGGACAGATCGCAGTAGTCGGCGCGGCGGCCGATCCCCGGCACCGTGCGCGGCGTGGCGACCAGGTACCCCTTCTCGACCAGCGACTTCTTCCAGGCGTAGACCTTGTTCTTGTGGCGGCCGAGCTCGTCGGCGGCCTGGAGCATCGAGACGTAGGGCCAGTCCGGGCCCCACTTCTTGTCGAGGATGTACAGGCAGAGGACGAGCTCCTGCGGCGTCAGGTTCAGCTCGCCGGCGTGGCGGAGGAGCACGGACGGGGCCGGCAGGACGCCGCCTTTGACGATCAGCGGGCTCAAGCGTTGCTCCCAGCGGTTTTCGCTCGTTTCGCCCGACACGTCCTGCTCGTCCCCCACTTGACGTAGGGCATGCCGACGTAGTACCGTGTCGGGTAGCGGCGAAGGGCGGCCTGGCAAGCTCCCATCGACCCGAACGGACCCGCCGGACTCTCGCTGTTGGCGCAGCGAGCCCCACGGCACCAAAGATATGCGCGGACCGTGGTTTGGCGACCACGGTCTGTTTGCTTTAACCGACCGGTGTTGGCGCACCGGCCGGCGTCGTCTCTCCCGTGTAGTATCCGCCGGATCGGGCGGCAGGTCAAGCAGGACTTCCCATTTGGGCCGCTCGCGGGAACGCGACACGTCGTTCTGTTGACCCGCCGCGATGCCCTGCATGGCGGCGGGCCGTGTTCATTCCCTCCGAGTCGCGGGCGTCGCCGGCCATTGACAGACAGTCAATCGTGCTCGCGTTGTCTCGTCATAGGGCGCGTGGTTCGTTCCGGCGTGGATGGGCTACGGCCGGTTTCGTCGTCGCGGCTTGGCCCGCTTGGGGCCGGGGCGCGCCTTGGTTGCCGCGAGCGTGACGCCGTGTGCCCTCCCGGGCCCGCGGCGGTCTTCCGCACCGGACGAGGCTCGTGCGGGGGCCTCCGTGCGGCGCGCGTGACGCGCCCACTCGGAGGGAAGGGGCCAGAAACGGGTACAATAGGGAGAAGAAAGAGGGGACCCCCGACCATGTGCGGACGCTACACGCTGACCACCCCCGAAGACCTCGCGGGACGCTTCGGCCTCGGCGCGCTCGCCGAGACGCGGATCGTCCCACGCTTCAACGTCGCGCCGTCCCAGGGCGTCCCGGTCGTCATCGCCAAGGACGACCGTCGGCTGCTCGTCCCGATGGAGTGGGGCTTCCGTCCGGTCTGGATGAAGGACGACCCGAAGCGCCCGCCGCCGATCAACGCCCGCGCCGAGACCCTGCTCGAGCGGCCGATGTTCAAGGGGTCGGTGGCCAGCCGCCGCTGCCTGATCCCGGCCGACGGCTTCTACGAGTGGATGGCCGTCCCGGGCCGCAAGACGAAGCAGCCGATGTACGTCCGCCTGAAGGATGGGGGCCTCTTCGGCTTCGCCGGCCTGTACACCGGCCACCCCGACGACGACGATACGAGCTGCGTCATCGTGACCACGGCCGCCAACGCGGCGCTCGCGCCGATTCACGACCGCATGCCGGTCATCCTCGATCGCGGGGTCGAGGACGAGTGGCTCGATCCGTCGCTCACCGATCCGATCGCCGCGCTGGCCGCGCTCCGGCCCGTCGCGGCCGACCAGCTCGTCGCCTACCCGGTCTCGACGCTCGTCTCCTCCCCGCGCAACGACGGCCCGGATCTCATCGAGCCGCTCGTCGACGAGCCCGCGCTCGCCCCGAATCAGGCGAGCCTGCTCTAGCGGCGGCCCGGGTAGCCGCCGGGCGCGTGCCCCGAGC
>JALYGH010000717.1 GCA_030777205.1 Chloroflexota bacterium | reverse complement strand
GCTGCATCCAGTGCCACGCGGTCCAGTACGGCGCGGGCGGGCAGGCCGTCGGCGGGCAGGCCGGCCAGAAACGCGGCCCGGACCTGACCCACCTGGCCAGCCGCCGAACGCTCGGGGCCGGCACCCTCGAGAACAATCGTGGCAACCTCTCCGGCTGGATCGCCAACCCGCAGGCGATCAAGCCGGGCAACCTGATGCCGGTCGTGCCGCTGGATTCCGAGAGCCTGCTGGCGCTCGTGGCGTACCTGGAGAGCCTGAAGTGACGATGCCGAGCCTGAGCGACGACGACGTGAGCGAGGTGTAGCCCGTGGCCGTCACCGTCGAACGGCCCCGCACCGGCCCCGTCGATCCGCCGCCGGACCAGACGCCGGACGACCAGCTCGAGCGGACCTGGACCGACCCGGGCGGGATTCGCGGCTTCTTCACGACCGTCCAGAACGGCCCGATCGTCAATCGCTTCCTCTGGACGGCGTTCGCCTCCTTCCTGCTCGCCGGCATCCAGGCCGTGCTGATGCGCACCCAGCTCATCCGGCCCGAGAACACGTTCCTCGGTCCGGACACCTACAACCAGCTCTTCACGATGCACGGCTCGACGATGATGTTCCTGTTCGCCGTGCCGATCATGGAGGCGTTCGGCAATTACTTGCTGCCGGTCATGCTCGGCAACCGCGAGCTGCCGTTCCCCAGGATGACCGCCTTCGGCTACTGGACGTTCCTGTTCGGCGTGATCCTGTTCAACATGGCCTTCTTCTTCGGGGCCGTGCCGGACGGCGGCTGGTTCGCCTACGTCCCGCTCACGAACAAGGAGTACTCGCCGGGGCTGGCGATCGACTTCTGGCTGCTCGGGCTGAGCGTGGCCGAGGTGGCCGCGATCGGCGCCGGCATCGAGCTGACCGTCTCGATCATCAAGTTCCGGGCGCCCGGCATGGCGTTGCACCGGATGCCGCTCTACGCCTGGGCGATCCTCTGCATGGGCCTGATGATGCTATTCGGGTTCACGCCGCTGCTGGCCGCGACGACGCTGCTCGAGCTGGACCGCAAGCACGACACCCAGTTCTTCAACCCGGAGGCGGGCGGCGACCCGGTCTTGTGGCAGCACCTGTTCTGGATCTTCGGCCACCCGGACGTCTACATCCAGCTCATCCCCGGCCTCGGCATGATCGCGATGATCATCCCGACGTTCGTGCGGCGGCCGAACGTCGGCCACATGTTCATCGCCCTGGCGATGGTCGCGACCGCCTTCCTGAGCTTCGGGCTCTGGGTCCACCACATGTTCGCAGTCGGGCTGTCGCTGCTGGCGCTCAGCTTCTTCGGCGGCGCCAGCATGACGATCGCCATCCCGAGCGGCATCCAGATCTTTTCCTGGCTCGCTACCATCTGGACCGGGCGGCCCCAGTTCACGGTGCCGTTCCTCTACGCGCTCGCCTTCATCCTCGTGTTCGTGTTCGGTGGGCTGAGCGGCGTGATGGTCGCGGCCGTCCCGTTCAACTGGCAGGTCCACGACACCTACTTCGTCGTCGCCCACTTCCACTACGTGCTGGTCGGCGGCGTCCTCTTCCCGATCTTCGCCGGGCTGTACTACTGGCTGCCGGGCATGCTCGGGCGGATGTTGAACGAGCGGCTCGGCTACATCAACTTCTGGCTGACCTTCATCGGGTTCAACGTGGCGTTCTTCCCGATGCACATCACCGGCCTGCTTGGGATGCCGCGTCGCTACTACACCTACCTGCCGGGGCTCGGCTGGGACGAGCTTAACTTCGCCTCGACGATCGGCACCTACATCCTCGGCGTCGGCGTGGCGGTCTTCGTCTGGAACGTGTTCCAGAGCGTCGTGCTGAAGCAGGGCGAGCCGACTCCGCCGAACCCCTGGGGTGCCGGCACGCTCGACTGGGCCACGCCGCTACCGCCGCCGAACGCCGGCTACCGCCGCATCCCGATCGTCAGAAGTCGCTACCCGCTCTGGGAGCAGGACGACCTCACCAGCGGCGACCCGCGCACGGTAGCCGTGACGGATGCGCTGACGCGCAAACCGGACCTCTGGCGGGCGGCGGTCGTCACGTCGGCGGTGGACGCCAGGCCGGAGGCGATCGTCCGCATCTCTGGCCCGTCCTGGTGGCCGCTGATCGCCGGCGTCTGCATGGCGCTCATCTTCGCCGGCGAGCTGTTCGATTCCTACCTCCTGCTCGGCGGCGCGTTCGTCGCGTTCATCCTGGCGACGATCGCCTGGCTCTGGCCGAGCAAGGATGAGCGCGAGATCCCCCAGGTCGACCCGGACGGGACGGTCCACGGCCTGCCGGTCTACGTGGCCGGGCCGACCGCCCCGCCCTGGTGGGCGATGGCGCTGACCCTGGTGGTGCTGGCGGTGTACCTGTCCTGCCTGGTGTTCAGCTACTTCTACCTGCGGACGAACGCGCTCCAGTGGCCACCGGCCGGCTTCCCGACGCCGAGCCTGCTCCTGCCGAGCATCGCGACGGTCGTCCTGCTCGCGAGCGCCGCCCCAATGGTCTTCGCCCTGCGCGGCATCCAGCGCGGGAGCCGGACTCGGCTGCTGGTCGGGCTGGCCGGCGGCTACGGGCTCGGCATCCTGTTCGTCGGCCTGCTGATCGCCGACTTCGCGCGGGTCCCGTTCACCTGGACGATGAACGCCTACGCCTCGGCCTTCTTCCTGGTGGCCGGCTTCCAGCTCTGCATCGTGCTGGGCGGACTGATCATGGCGACGGTCGTCCAGATCCAGGCCTGGCTCGGCTACTTCACGCGCCTGCGCTACCTGGCCGTCCAGATGGTGACGATGTACTGGTGCTTCACGGTCGTCTGCTGGCTGGTCGTGTTCGCGGTGGCATACCTCTCGCCGTACCTGGTCTGAGGAAGCAAAGGAGCGCCGAGGTGCAGCTCTTCGGGTCGCGCACGGGCGAGACGACCGGGCCGGCGCTCCGCCGCCAGCTCCTGCTCTGGTCGGGAGCGCTCGGCGGCGCCGTCGCCTGGTCGCTGCACCTGCTGGCGATCTACGGCCTCCTGCCGCTCGCCTGCGCGGCCGGCTCGACGTGGCCGATCCACGTCGTCACCCTGCTCACGGCGGCCGCGACGCTCGGCGCCTGCGCCGCGGCCCTCGCGGTCCGGCGACGCGACGGCGCCACGCCGGCCGAGCGCTGGATGGCGCTGGCGTCGCTCCTGCTGGACGGGCTCTTCTTCTTCTCGATCGTCGTCGAGGGCCTGCCGGCGCTGATCCTCGGCCCGTGTCTCTGAGCGGCCCCGCCAGGCCGCCGGTGCCAGGTCAGTGACGGTGGCCGGCATCGTTCGTGCAGCGTCCCGCCGTCGGGAGGTCCGATCGTGAGCGAGTCCCTGAAGAACCAGCTCCTCGTCAACGTCGGGTCGATGATGGCGGCGAACGGCGTCCTCTTGCTCCTGGCGCCGCGCCGGTTTGCGCGCCTCCGCACGAACGACTGGATGCCCGGGCCAGTCGAAGATACGATCGGCGGGCTCGCGGATCACAACACCGCCGGGCGGGGACTCGGCGCGCTGCTGGCCGTGGCCGGGGTCGGGATGATCGTCCTCGGCGTCAGCCGCACCCGACCGCTGACCTGACGCCACGCCGGGGGTGCCGGACGCGTTAGCATCGTGAGTCGCAGGATCTCCACCTGGCGTGTCGTGATGGCAGGGTGACCGGCCCGCCTGCCACGATCCCGGCTCCGGATGGTCTCCGCCGTGTTCCCGAGCTTCCGCGACTTCCCGCTCTGGCAGAACGCCGCGCTGTTCGCCGCCGCCGCCGTGATCATCTGGCTGGTCGGGTCGCGGCTGGCGGCGTACGCCGACGTGATCGCCGAGCGGACCGGCCTTGGCCGAGCGTTCGTCGGCTTGCTGCTGCTCGCCGGCGCGACGTCTCTGCCGGAGGTGGCGTCTACGGTGTCCGCGACGGTGACGGGCAATCCGACGCTCGCGGTCAACAACGTCCTCGGCAGCGTGGTGACCCAGACGGCCATCCTGGCCGTCGCCGATGTCCTGTTCGGTCGGGGCGCGCTTACCTACTTCGTCCCGCGCCCGACCATGCTGCTCGAGGGTGCCTTGCTGATCGTGCTCCTGGCGATCGTCCTCGTCGGGGTCGCCGTCGCGGACGTGTTCTCGCTGTTCGGCGTCAGCCTGTGGACCGCCCTCCTCTTCGCGGCGTACCTGCTCATGCTGCGCCGGCTCCAGGGCTACGACCGACGCGAGGTGTGGCGTCCCGTCGACCTGCCGGACGACGAGCGGGACGCCGACGCGGCCGAGTCTCCCGGGGCAGAGGGCACCCAGGAGAAGTA
>JALYGH010000716.1 GCA_030777205.1 Chloroflexota bacterium | reverse complement strand
GGTCGACCGATGCGAGGCCGGCTACCGGCTCGCCCTGGCCGCCGGCAGTGACCACCTGGCGCTGCTGACGCTCATGATCGTCCGCAAGGAGGGCGCGCGATGACGGCGGGGGCGACGCTCGGGGTGCAGGCGCCGACTGTCGGCGGCGCCTTCGCCAGTATCGATCGCTGGCTGGACACGATGCGCGGGTCGAGTGGCTACGGCGGCCCGGTCGCGCATTGGTGGCGGGACAGCCTGGCATTCTGCGGGGCTGGTCTGGACTGGCGCTACGAGGGGATCATCGCCGGGTACCTGGCCGCCTACGAGCGGGATGGTTCGACGGTCTGGCTGGACAAGGCCCGCCGCGCCGGCGAGGACCTGGTCAGCGGCCAGCGCCCGGACGGCCACTTCCGCGACTCGCGCTTCGAGCTGAACCCCGGCCCGGCCGGCACGCCCCATGAGGCCGCGGCTGACGTCGGGCTGCTGCTGCTGGCGCGGGCGCTCCGCCGTCGCGGCGACGACGGCTGGGCTCGGTACCTCGCGGCCGCCGACCTGAACCTGCGTCGGTTCGCGCTCGACTGCCTCTGGGACGCGGACGCGGGCCGGTTCCGGGACGGGATCGGCATCCCTTCGTTCGTCCCGAACAAGAGCGCGACGATCATCGAGGCACTGTGCCTGCTCGCGGAGCTGACCGGTGCGTCGGAGCTGCTCGAGCGGTACGTGCGCCCGACCGCCGACGCCATCCTGGCGCTTCAGGTCCGAGCAGCGGGCAGCCCGCTGAACGGGGCGATCGCCCAGAACGTCCTCGGGCGGACGACGGTGGAGAAGTACCTGCCCTACTACCAGGCCCGCTGCGCGACCGGCCTGCTCGCCGCTTACGACTACCTCGGCGATGCGCGCTACCTCGACGGAGCCATCCGTGCGATGACCTTCGTGCGGCGTCGGCGCGACGCCGACGGTGCATTCCCAATGGTCGTCTACGCCGACGGCCGCGAGAATCGGTTCCCGCGCTTGGTGGCCGCGACCGGCGACATCCTCCGCGCCGCCGACCTGCTGCGCCCGCACGGCCTCGACTTTCCGGCCGAGCCCACGCTCGGCTGGCTGCTTCGTGGGCGGCTCCCATCCGGCGGCATCGCCACCGCGCACGGGTTCGCCGCGCAGGTCAGGCAGCACGGCCAACCGGCCCGTGAGCTGCGCGACGTGCTGCCGGTCTGCGGCTGGGACGACAAGGCGTTCCGCTACCTGGCGGGCCGCCCGGATTTGGGGGAGGGCGACGAACCGGGGGCGGACTTGGACCACGCCTGCACCTTCCGGGGGCGAGTCGTGACCCTATCCGAGGACGCGACGTCGATCGTGGTCCGCCAGCGCGGGGCGCCGATCTACCGCTGGACGAAGGGCACGCCCTGGGCCGAGGTTCGGGCGGGCTGGGCGGTGACCGCGTGAGCGGGCCGGCTGTCCTCCACGTCGCCAGAGGGTACGGGCGCGTCGTCAGACGGTACGGCAGCCGCTGCGCGGGGCCGGTCGTGCTGGCCGGCCTCGGCGCGCTCGCGGCGTACACCGCCGGAATGCGGCGGGCCGACCGCGCACTCGCCCGGCAACTCGCGGACGAGGTCGACGGCGAGCCTCGGCTCTCCCAGACGCCGCGCGTGAGCGTCCTCGTCGCGGCCTGGGAGGAGCGGGAGCTGCTCGACCGCCACGTCCGGAGCGTCCTGGGTCTCGGCTATCCGGACCTGGAGTACGTGCTCTGTGCGGGCGGCGCGGACGGAACCTACGAACTAGCCAGGCGCTACGCCAGGCCGGGAGTGACGGTTCTGGAGCAGCGACCGGGCGAGGGCAAGCAGGTCGCCCTTCGCCGCTGCCTCGAGTACGCCACGGGCGAGATCGTCTTCTTCACCGACGCCGATTGCATCCTCGGCGCGGCGACGTTCGCGCGGACGATCAGGCCGCTCGTCAACGGGGGCGAGGTGGCGGCGACCGGGCCGTCCACCCCGCTGACGGAGCAGCGAGCGTCGAACTTCGTCCTGCACCAGTGGGCGGTGGACCTGTACGCGCGGGCGGGCCACGGCGACTACGTCGACGGGTTGATCGGGCGGAACGCGGCGGTCCGGGCGGATGTGCTGCGTGCGTGCGGCGAGCTGGACCACCCGGTCGCGACCGGGACGGACTACTACCTGGCCCGCCACCTGCTGGCGGCCGGGCATCGGATCCGCTTCGTCCGACGCAGCGAGGTCCAGAGCCGCTTCGAGACCGATCCGCGGCGCTACCTGCGCCAGCAGTCGCGCTGGCTGAAGAACATGGTCATCCACGGCCGACGTGAGGGCGCCCGGGCGCAGGTGGCCGCGGTCGCACGGGCCTACGAGATCGGTGTGGCGGCCGTCACACTGCCCCTGCTCGCGCCGCTCATCGGGTGGCTCGCGCCGGCCGTGTGGGGGCTCGGGCTGGCCTACACGGTGCTGAACCGCGTCCGCTACCTGCGCTTCGCCGCCGAGGCGCGGCAGCTCGACCTCCCGCCGTCGGCCTACCTAACGTTGGTCATCTACGCGCCGCTCGACCTGGCAGCACTGGCGTACGGGCTGGGCGACCTGCTCTCCTCGGAACGGCGGCGGCGATGGTAGCCCCGGTGGAGGCCGCCACCCGGCGTCGGCTGCGGGTCGAGCTGCTCACGCGCGGCTACGGCGGCGAGGTGACCGGGCTCTCGCGTTACGACCAGGCGCTGATCGGGCGGCTCCGCGCCGCCCCGGACGTCGAGCTGAGCGTCGGCGCGCCGCGGCCGCTGCCACTCCCCGGCTCCGGCTTCGTCAAGCGCTGTGTCGGCCTGGACGCCGCGACGTTCTTCGAGGTGTATCCGGTCCGACCCCTGCGCGGCCGGGCCGACCTGCTGCACCTGACGCACCTGTCGCACGCGTCGGCGCTGTGGTGGCCGCCGGCCCGGCCGGTCGTGGTGACCGTCCACGACATCATCCACTACGTCCACCGCCGCGACGCCCGGCTGAGCACGTACGCGCACCCTGTCCAGCGCTGGTTCGACGAGCGGGCGACGCGCCAGCTCCGGCGGGCGACGCTCCTGCTGGCCAGCTCCGCCGCGACGCGCGACGACCTGGTACGCGAGCTCGGGATCCCGGCCGAGCGGATCCAGGTGGTCCCGCTGGGCGTCGACCAGAATGTCTTCCGCTCGCGGGCGGTGTCGGACGAGTTCCGAGCGCGGCACGGCCTGGCGGCGGATCGCCCGTACGTGCTGCACGTCAGCACCGAGGAGCCGCGCAAGAACCTGCCCACGCTGCTCCGGGCCTGGCGCGACGTGGTCGCCCGCTGCCCGGAGGCGGTGCTGGTGAAGGTCGGGGCGCCGCGGTACCCGCGCGAGCGGTCGCGAATGCTGGAGCAGATCGCGGCCCTCGGGCTCGGATCGTCGGTGCGGATCGTCGACGCCGTCTCGAACGACGACCTGGTGTCGTTCTACAATACCGCGACGTGCTTCGCCTTCCCCTCCCTGGCGGAAGGCTTCGGCTTCCCCGTCCTGGAGGCGATGGCGTGCGGGACGCCGGTCGTCTGCTCGGACATTCCGCCCCTGGCCGAGCTCGGCGGGCCGGCCGCGCTGCGCGTCCCGCCGTCCGACGCGGGGGCGCTGGCCGCCGCCCTGCTCCGCATCCTCGAGTGCACGGGCGAGCGGGCGCGGCTTACATGCGCCGGCCACGCGCAGGCCCGGTGCTTCACCTGGGAGCGCACGGCTGAGCGCACCCGCGAAGCCTACCGCGAGGCGGCAGGGCATGCCGCGTCGAAAATCGGAGCGCCGAGTTGAAGTCGTCCCTGCTGCCGCTCCTGCGCTGTCCCGCCTGCCACGCCCCCGGACTGGATCCCGGCGCGCCGGGGGGCGCCGCGGGCGCGGCGGATCTGACCTGCGCCGGCTGCGGTCGGGGCTACCCGGTCGTCGACGGCGTGCCGGAGCTGATTGCCGAGCTGGACCACGCGACGGCGCACGAGCGCGAGGCGCGCGCACATAAGGTGTACGATCCGGACTACGAGCGGGCGCGCCCCTACGTCGAGGATGCCTCCCGCCCGTGGCTCTGGCCGGCGTTCGCCGCGAACGTCGAGCAGGGGATCGGGCTGCTCCGGGGCGTCCGTGGGCCGGTCCTCGACGTCGGCCCGGCCACCTGCTGGTCGACGCGGATGCTGGCGGAACGCGGCCATGCGGCGGTCGCGGTAGACATCTCGACGACCATGCTGCGGGCCGGGGCCGCGCAGCACGCGGCGGGTGTGTACTTCGAGCGCGTCGCGGGCGACATGCGGAACCTGCCGTTCCAGGACGGGCAGTTCGGGGCCGTGTTCGGCAGCGCCACGGTCCACCACGCCGAGCCGCTGGTCGACGTCTTCGGCGAATTCCGACGGGTGCTGCGCCCTGGTGGCCGGATCGTGCTGGTGAACGAGCCGGTGCTCGGGCTGTTCGGGCGGGCGGACGAGTTCGGCGTCGAGGACATCGCCCACGGGATGAACGAGCACGTCCATCGGCTCTGGGAGTACCGGCGGGCGGCGCACGCGGCGGGGCTCTGGATGCGGGTGCTGTTCCCAGAATCGCTCCGGCGCCAGATGGCGGGCGCGGCGCCGAGCCCATCGACGGCCTTCGCGATCGCGGCGCGCGCCCTCGGGCTGCTGCCGGGCAGGCTGCAGGCCGGGCTGCTCTGGCCGGCCCATATCCTGGTCGGCCTGCCGCTCGTGGCCCTGTTTTGGGACAACACGGGGGCGAACCGCGGCACGGCTCCTGCATTGGAGGGGAGCGGCAGCCAACGCGACTGGCTAAATAGGGCGACAGCTCGCTGCGGACGCTATCAACACGGAGATGAGGACACGCAATGACAAATGCTGAGGCGGTACGCACCGTGCTGGACGAGAGCGGCCTGGAGGAGACCGCCGCCGACCTCGTCGTCGAGGATGTGCGGGACGGCAGCGCGGTCATCCGCCACGATGCCGCCGAAACGCCCGACGAGGCGTTTCCGGTGACCGAGGAGCTGAGTCGGGCGGCCGACGCGTTGAGCGACGCCGGATTCCTGGTGGCGCTGGTGAGGGACGACGACGGGGTCCACATCAACGCCCGGTAACACCGGGCGCCGCGCTCGCGAGACCGAAGCATCCGGCCAGGGCGCCGGCAGACGAGTCTGCCGGCGCACCCGCCACCCCTCGAATGAGATGGGCGGGGGATGCGCGGGCCGGTAGTCCGACGGGCGCATCAGGTCTGGCGGATGACGAAGTAGGCGCGGTTGGCCAGGTCGTCGGCGAGGCCGGGGTAGAGCCAGGCGCGGGCCGGGCCGGCCCGTAGCTCGAAGTAGTAGAGCAGCGGGTAGGGCGAATCGGTGTAGGCGGCGGGGATCGTGGCGCGGTAGCGGCCGGCCTCCGCGGCCATCTCGGCCACCTCGTACTCCTCCGCCTGGTTCAGGTGGCGGTAGTGGAGCCGGACGGAGATCGGGCCGGTGTCCGCCGGCTCGCGCACGCCGAGCTCGATCGGCAGGGCCTGGCCGCGCTCGAATTGAGCGGGCGGGGCGTGCGCGTACTCGACGGCCGGCGGTGGCTCGTCGAGGGCGGCGAGCGGCGCGGTCGCGACGGCGGAACCTCGGCTGGTAACGGACGCCCCGGCACCGCCCCTCCCAGCGGCGGCGATAACCCCGCTCCCCGCGTCACGCGAGCTGCCCACGGGGGCAGGTCCGGCCTGGGCGCACTCCAGCTCGGCCTCGACGTCGGCGAGGTCGGCCTCAATCACGGGCAGCCGGTCGGCCCAGTGGCCGCGCAGCCACGGCTCGCCGCCGACGGTGACGTCCTCGCGGTAGGCTCGGCCGTGCTCGATCGTCTCGACCCAGGCGTCCCGGGCCCGGCGGTACTCGGCGACGGCCTCGCGGAGCC
>JALYGH010000715.1 GCA_030777205.1 Chloroflexota bacterium | reverse complement strand
GTCCAGGACGTTGTCGTTGCCGTTCCCATTTTCCGGACAGTTGTCGTTCCCGTTGCCGTTCTGGAGCGACGGATTGTCAGCCGGCGCCGCGTACGCGGCTGGATTGCCTGCCGACCCAATCAGGTTGAGGTCGAGTATCGGCGCCGCCGCCAGGGCCACGATCACCGTAATGACCAGGACTGCGCGCATCGCAGTCATTCGCCAACCTCCCACACGCCGCCTCAAAACGGCATCAAGATCGTCCACAGCATGGCGGGATTCATGCCCACAAAAGCGAGATGGCTCCAAGATTTACAGAACGTCGCCCCGGTCCTGGGCGACCGCGACTCCCGAGCTCGCGCCCGAAGCGCCCGACGAGGGCCCGGGGGTGTCGACGTGTGCCTGCACAATCCAGACGTGGGCGATCAGGTTCACGGCAACTATTGAGACCTGAAACGGGCGAAACGGGGTCATGTCTGTGTACCCTCGCACTCGCTCTGCCGCCACCGAGCGGCCGCGGCATTCGTTGTGGGGCCGGGGGCCGGCCTGAATGGACATCCTGCTGCCCTGGCTCGGCCGTCGCAGGGTACAGCACCCGAGGCGCTGACCGCCACGTCGCATCATCGCTCGCGTCGCGTATTCCCTCACTCCGCCGATGACCTCACCCAGCAGGGATCGTCGGGCATCGTCGAGCAGCGAACGTGCTGTCGCCGTCAGCCTTCGCGCCAGATGCGCTCGACGCGCAGAGCATCCGCCAGAACCGTGATCGAGAAGACGTCCGGATTGGTGAGCCGTTCCCAGGCCGTGAAGCCGGACCGGTCGTCGAGGTGGCGCAGCAGGAGCGCCAGCAGGTTGCCGTGCGTCACGACGACTACCGGACGGGCGCCGTCAAGGGCATCCCGGAGCGCGGCCGCACCGCGCGCCATCGCCACCCGGCTCGACTCGCCGCCATCGAGGCAGAGATCGACGTCGTCGAAGCTCGCCCGGAGCCGCTCGCGCCAGTCGACGAGCGGCGCCCCGCAGAGCACGCGCTCGGCGAGGCGATCATCGATCTCCACGGCGAGTCCCAGCCGTTCGGCCAGCGGCGCGACGGATGCGCGGCCTCGCGCGAACGGGCTCGATACGATTCGTCGAATGCCGCGCTCGCCGAGGAACTCAGCCAGGTCGCGCGCCCGTGCCTCACCGGCCGGAGTGAGCGGCGCATCGGGTTCCTGGCCGGCCGCCTGACAGTGGCGGACAAGGTAGACGTTCATCACCGCGAATGATTGCCGGAGACCGCCGGGCGGTCAATCGGTGCAGCAGGGCAGGATTCCGCTGCAAGCGTCGGGCGCGGCAGCCGCGGGGCCGAATTTGGGCGCCAGTTGGGCGGCCGTGCACGGGCAAGCCTAGAATGAGCGGACTCTTTGGAAATAGTGGTCCGGCGCTGGCAATTTGACGTGCACACTGGTCGGACACGAGCTACAATTGGGTCACAGTTCGACCCGCACCGCTCGGCACCCGATCAGGAGGCCCCCATGGCTCGTGACGCACGCATGAGCGATCTCATCTCGGCGAACCCGCACTTCGAACAGCAGATGCGGGACTGGCAGACCGAGCGGCACCAGAAGGGCGAGAATCCGTTCGATTGGGATGCGTTCCGCGCGCTCGAGACGTTCATCGGGGTCACCGATCCCGGCGACGCCCCGCCGGCCGAGTTCTACTGGTTCGCCCCGCCGGCCGGGGCGCGGACCCGCACGCTCGCCACGGCGGGCTCGGCCAGCGGCGCCCCGTCGGCTACCCTCGTGTCGCCGGCTACCCTGCGAGCCTCGGCCCCCGGCGAAGCATCCGAGCCGATCACCGGGCGCAGCGATCGGCTCTACCGCCCGTAGCGCCGCGCCACCTCCGCGTAGAGGCACGCCCGCGAGCCGCCGACGAGCGGCTCGCTCGCATTTCGCCCAGCAGATGAGGATTTGGCAGCGCCTCCACGCACCCCGGGCGCGCTCGCGGGGAAGGATCAGGGCGCCGGCCGGAGCGCGACCTGGTAGCGGGCGGGCTCGAGCGTCCTCGGCGCGAGCCCGCTGATCGCCAGGACGGCCCGTTCGAGGTCGCCGCCGAGCGACGGCAGCGGCTCGGTCAGCCGGCCATCCTCGCCGACGGCGAGTGACCGCACGACGATCTCGCCGCCGCGCCGATACTCGACCAGGCGCAGCCCCCAGCGCTGCGGCACCCAGTTGTCGGAGCGGAGGAAGCCGTCGTACGCCCAGCCGGAGTCCGCCTCGGCGTCGTCGGCGTACCCGATCTCCGGAACCTGGATGTCGTCGACGAGCGCCCCGCGATAGTT
This sequence comes from Chloroflexota bacterium, assembly GCA_030777205.1. Classification (GTDB taxonomy): domain Bacteria; phylum Chloroflexota; class UBA6077; order UBA6077; family JACCZL01; genus JALYGH01. The sequence goes on along the minus strand of JALYGH010000715.1, from coordinate 3,974 downwards.
GGTTGCCTGGTCGGTGACGTACTCGAAGCGGATCAGCACCTCGGCGCCGGCGAACGGCGACAGGTCGACCGTCTCGGCGACCCAGCCCGGTTCGCCGCGACTGGCCTGGCTGCCGCTCCGGCCACTGTAGCCGGGGCCGAGGGCATTGCCGACCGGATTCGCGTCGTTGGCGAGCGCCCCGCGGAGGACCTGCCACGTCCGCCCCTCGTCGGTGGAGGCCATGACGTAGAGGTAGTCGTAGTCGCGCTCGGTGTCGTACCAAGCATTGAAGCGGAGCGTCGCGCCCGCGACGCCGCCGAGGTCGAAGCGGCGGGTCATCGTCGAGTCGAGGCCGTCCCCGCGATTGCTCCACCAGAGCGCGCGCCCGCTCGTCGGGTCGGCACCGACCAGCCGCACGATCGCGTCGCTCGCGAAGACCAGCTCCGCGTCGCCGCCGGTGCCGGTCAGCTCGACGTAGTCGGCGCCGTACTGCCGGACGTCGGCGTCGACCGGCGGGCCGCCCGTCGCGAGCCGGGCGCCGATCGCGGCATGATGCTCGATGTCCGCGTACGCGAAGCGCCCGTCCGCGACATCGGGCGCGTCGAGCAGGTTGGCGATGACCCAGTCGCCGAACAGCTCGTCGAATGTCTGCCCCAAGCCGGTCCGGGCGAGGTAGCGATCGATCGACTCCGGCGGGCGCTCGCCGGTCGCGATCAGCTCGCGGAGCGCGTCCGCGCCGAAGCGGCGCTCGAAGTAGCGGGCGAACAAGAACGAGGCCTGGTAGTGGGCCGACGTCGAGCGCTCCTGGTCCCAGGCCGTGAGCTGGAGGTCAGGATCCCGCGCGAACTGCGAAGCGCCCGGGCTCCGGCCGGGGACGGCAAGGAACGAGGCCAACTCGGCGCTCCCCTCGTCCAGCCAGGTCTCGCCTGCCGGATTCTGCTGCCAATGGACCATGTGCTGGAACTCGTGGGCGAGCGTCCCGTCGAAGCTGTCGGTGCCGGGGCGCGCGCCGCCGACGTTGAGGTGGATCATCTCGCGCTCGTTGGAGTACGGGAAGACGGTCCGCGGGTACTCGTCCCAGTTGGAGAAGTAGGCGCCGACGCCCGGTACGGTGCCGATGAAGGTGGTGATCCGCGGGTCGCCGTCGATACCCGGCGACCACTCGGTCCCGAAGTGGCGGTGGACGGCCGGGTACGTCACCGTGTCGAACCGGGCCGCCGAGCGCTCGAGGTCGTCCTGCCGCACGTCCTGACCGACCTCGACGTACCAGTAGGCGCGCTCGGAGACAACGCGCAGCTCGGCCTCGCGCGCGACGTAGCGGTTGTTGCGCTGGTCGAGCACGAAGAAGCTGTCGCGCCGTCCGACCGGGAGCGGCCCGTCGAACGGCTGGGTGGCGGCCCAGGGGATCGCGGCGCCGGTCAGGCGGGAGGCCAGCGCGATCGGGTCGCGGACCGGGCGCGGCGTCGCTTGGAGCAAGGCGAGCGTCTCGGACGGCGACGGCGACGGCGCGGCGACGCCCGACTCGGCCCCGGTCTCCGCCGTGGACTGCGACACCGGAACGCCGATGGCCAGGAGCGCGATGAGGACGGTCAGGAGCGCGCGAGCCGCGACGTGACGGCTGCCCGAGCCCAGTCCCCCCTGCCCGGGCCCGAGCGGCATCCGAGTATCGGGGCCGACGGACCGTCTCTTGTACGCGGCGGTACGTCGGACTCGGCTGCCGCGCGGGCGGACGATCATTCCTCGTCCTGCAGGCTTCGGACGACGCCGCGGACGATCGCCCGCAGGGCCGGCGACGCGTGCTCGGCCACCGCGAGCACGCCCTCGTGGCTGACTTCGTCCTCGACCTGGGCCGGATCGGCGGTGTTGGTGATGACCGAGATGGCAAGGACCCGCATTCGCTCGTGCCGCGCCACGGTGACTTCGGGCGCCGTCGACATGCCGACGGCGTCGGCGCCCACGATGCGCAGGAAACTCATCTCGGCGCGGGTCTCGAACGTCGGGCCGGCCACGGCGGCGTACACGCCCTCGTATACGCGTGTCCCGAGCTGGGCGCCGATCCGGCGCGCACGCAGGCGGAGGTCCGGGTCGTACGGATCGGTCATCTCCAGGAAGCGCACACCGAGCTCCGGCTCGTCGGCTCCCACGAGTGGATTCAGCCCGGCCAGCCCCATCAAGTTGATGTGGTCGCGCAGCACCATCAGGTCGCCCGGCCGGTACTCCGAGTGCAGGCCACCGGCCGCGTTCGTGATGATCAGCACCTCGGCGCCGAGTCGACGCAGCATCCGGACCGGGAACGTCACCTGCTGGAGGGAGTACCCCTCGTAGTAGTGGACGCGGCCGCGCATGACGGCGACGGGCACTCCCTCCAGCGTTCCGGCGACGAGTTGGCCGGCATGGCCGGGGACCGTGGCAGGCACGAAGTGGGGGATCTCGTCATACGCGACGACGACGGGATCATCGACGTCATCGGCGAGCGGCCCAAGCCCCGAGCCGAGGATGATGCCTACCCTGGGGGCCATGCCGAGGCGGCCCCGAACGGTCGAGGCCGCCTCGCGGACGCGGTAGGCCAGGGATGGGACGCTCATCGTGTTGCTGCCATCCGTTGGTTCCCACACGGCAGGAGATTCGGACGCGGGCACCCGCCCTCCCCGAGAGACTGGGGGAGGGCGGGCCACCAAGCACCGGGACCCTTCCCGTTAGTTTCGGCCGGGCGTGCCCGCCAGTGCCAGTCGGCGGGCGTCCGCAACGAGGGTGCGCGGCCCTTCACCCTTGATCTGGGCGTAGACCTGGGTGGTGGAGATGTTGGCGTGGCCAAGCAGCTCGCGCAGCCGCGGGAGGCCCAGGCCGTCGCTCAGGCGGTGCGCCGCGAAGGAGTGCCGCAGGGTGTGCGGCGTCACCGCGGACGACACGCCGCTGTCGCGGGCGACCGCCTTCATGATGAGCCAGAAGCCCTGCCGCGTCAGTCGCTGACCGCGATGGTTGAGGAAGAGGGCGGACTGCGGGAAACCCGGGCGGAGGAGGAGCGGACGCCCGCGCTCGAGGTAGTCGCGCAGCGCCGCGACCGCGCGGGCCTCGATCGGTAGATGGCGGACGCGCGCCCCGCGCCCGACGCAGCGCACGGTGTTCGCGTCGAGGTCGAGGTCGCCCGTGTCGAGCGAGACCAGCTCGGTGACGCGCACGCCGGTTGCGTACAGGAGGTGAAGCATGGCGCGGTCGCGCAGGCCCTCGGGAGAGCTCTTGCGGTCGGTCTGGCGGATCAGCCTGTCCACTTCGTCGACGGTGATCGCCTTCGGGAGTGGTTTCTTCACCTCCGGCGCGCCCAGGTCGGCCGCCGGGTTCACGGCGATCATGCCCTGCTTGACCAGGTACTGGAACAGCGCCTTGACGGCGGCCATCTTCCGGGCGATCGTCGCCGCCGAATAGCCCTTGTCTTCGCGCAGGCTCAGGAAGAAACCGGCCACCGCCTCGCGCGAGGCGGTGGCGGCGCCCCGATCGTCCCGGTCGTCTCCGAACGGATCGACGGCCCGCGACCGCAGGTACTCCTCGAACTGGCGGAGGTCGTTGCGGTACGCGGCGAGGGTATTCGGTGACAGGCGCTGCTCGGCCGCCAGGAATTGCAGGAAGGCGTCGGCATGCTGCTGCGTCACCGACCGCCTCCTACTGGCCCATACCGAGGCCGCGCCAAGTCCGCGAGGACCCGGTGGGGTTCACACACACGCATCTTCTCTGTACTCATTATCCGAACGGTCAGCGGTCGCGCCTGGGGCCGCGGCGTGGCGGGCTGCCCCGCGGCGGTCCACCGCGCCGGCCGCCGCGCCGAGCTTCGCGAGCCAGCTCGGGCGACCACTTCCAGATGTTGTAGTAATGGGGGCGCCGGTACTCCGGCGGGCCGTCGACGAAGAAGCCGGGGATGCTGGCGAGGATCTGGCTCCAGACCTCGGCATCGCGCCGGACGACCGCCGTCGCCGAAACGGGAGCGAGGGACCTAAGGAGCT
>JALYGH010000714.1 GCA_030777205.1 Chloroflexota bacterium | reverse complement strand
GCTCCAAACATCTCGGCCTAAGCAGGGATGACAGGGGAAGCCCGGCGCCAGTAACCCGTCGGGTGGTACCGCTCCAGGACGACCCCGTCCTGCCCAGATATGCTGACCGCGCCTCGGCAGGCGTCCTGGCGCCGCGACGTCACTGCATCGCCGTGCTCGTCACGTTGGCCGCACAATCCGTGCTACCGCGGGCCGCCTCTGGACGTGCCGCCGCATAGGGGCGGACGTCGACCCTAGCTGCAGGGCTTCGCCATGCCGCCGCCGCCCGCGGTGTCGAACGACTGCCCGCATGAGCAGGTCTTGGCGGCGTTCGGGTTCTGGACGGTGAAGCCGCCACCCATCAGCGCGTCGACGTAGTCGACCTGTGCGCCGTCGAGGTACTGCATGCTGAACTGGTCGACAACGACCGTCACGCCGTCGACCTGGATCGTCTGGTCGTCGTCGTTGCGCTCGTCGTCGATCGACATGCCGTACGAGAAGCCCGAGCAGCCGCCGGGGGTGACGTAGACGCGAAGCGCCGCGTCCGGGTTGCCCTGCTTCTCGACTACCTGCTTGAGCTGCTTGACCGCGGTCTCGGTCACGGTAAGCATTCGCCACACCCCCGACTGGGAAATCCGATCTATTCTATCCGATTTTGCCCGGTTACGGGTAGATCGAGCTTGTGGTGCCGAGACAGTGTGCCCCGCCTGCCTCCACGACTCCGGCGCGGACCCGCCAGTCCCCCTGTCAGGCTGAGCGGCGGCGAGGCGGCACCGGATCTCATCGACTGGTACCCTGTCATTGCCCCGCCCTCGAGCGCGCGACGCCTGGCGCCGGCTCGGTGTCCGAGCCGGCGCGCACGAGCGAGGACGACGGGCATACCTGAGCTGGAGGTCGAGACGCCGTGCAGTATTGTCGCCTGGGCAGAACGAACGTGCAGGTCTCCTTGCTCGGACTGGGCTCCGGCGGGCGCAGCCGCCTCGGGCAGGCCCACGGGCTCGACCAGGAGGACGTCACGAGGATCGTGCGCCGCGCGCTCGACATCGGCGTCAACTTCATCGACACCGCCCCATCGTACGGCTGCAGCGAGGAGCTGCTCGGCACTGCGCTCGCCGGGGTCCCGCGCGACAGCTACGTCCTCGGCACCAAGTTCCGTCCCTGGGGCGACGACGCGCCTCGGTCGGCCGAGGAGCTGCGCGCCAGCCTCGAACGGAGCCTGCGCGGCCTCCAGACCGACTACGTCGACATCCTCTACCTGCACGGCGTCAGGCCGGAATGGCTGGACCGGGTGCTGGAGCAGCTCCACGAGCCGATGGAACGGGCCCGCCAGGACGGGTTGATCCGCTTCCTGGGGATCACCGAAGCCTTCGAGAGCGACCACGCGCACGCGACGCTGCAGGCGGTCGTCCCGCGCGAGGTCTTCGACGTCGCGATGGTCGGCTACAACGTGCTCTCGCCGGCCCCGGCCCGCCACGTCCTGCCGCTCGCCCAGCAGCACGACGTCGGCATCGTCGTCATGTGCGCGGTCCGCGGCGTCCTGCTCCGCCCGGAGCGCATCCGCGAGGTGATCGGCGAGTGGAAGGCCGAGGGCCTGCTCGCCCGCGACGCCGTCCCGGATGACGAGCCGCTCGGCTGGCTAGTCGGCCCAGGGGCCGACTCGATCCCGGCCGCGGCGTACAAGTTCGCGGCGGCCCACCGGGCCGTCAGCACGGTGCTGACCGGCACCGGCCGGCTGGAGCACTTCGAGGCGAACGCCGAGGCGATCCTCGGAACCCCACTGCCGGACAAGGTCGTCGAGCGCGCGGTCGACCTGTTCGCGCCCGTCTCGCGCAACGCCTCGTTCTGATGCACCGGGTCGCGTGATGGACGAGACCGCGGCTGTCGCTCGGAGCGCGGCGCCATCGCTCCTCGATCCCGTCGCCGCCGATGCGCTCCTCCGTCGCTACGGCATCCCGACGCCGGCGCAGTCGGTGGCGGCCGCGCCCGAGGAGGCCGTCACCGTCGCTGGGCGCCTCGGGTTCCCGGTCGCGCTGAAGGCGGTCGGGCCGGGCATCATTCACAAGAGTGACGCCGGCGGCGTGCGGCTCGGCCTCGCGAGCCCCGAGGAGGTCGCGGCGGCGGCCCGCGAGATGACCGGCGCGCTCCCCGAGCTGTCCGGCTTCCTCGTCCAGCAGATGGCCCCGCCGGGCCACGAGCTGATCGTCGGGCTGAAGCGTGACCCCCACTTCGGGCCGGTCGTGATGGTCGGGCAGGGCGGCGTCCTGGCCGAGATCTTGAACGACGTCGCCTTGCGGCTCGCCCCGGTCGAGCCGGACGAGGCGATGGCGATGCTGGCCGAGCTGCGCGGCGCCCGCCTGCTGACGGGCTACCGTGGCGCCCCGCCGCTTGACCTCGATGCCGTGGGCGACCTGATCGCGCGGGTGAGCCGGCTGGCGGAGCAGGAGCCGACGATCCTGGAGCTCGACCTGAACCCGGTCATCGTCCGGACGAAGGGGCTTGCAGCAGTCGACGCGCGCATCCTGGTGGCTGGCGAAGCGCCGAGGCCTGAACCGACCCCCCGGCCAGCCGGCGATGCCGTATCCACGGTCGGGCGGATGCTCAACCCGCGCAGCGTCGTCGTGGTCGGCGCCTCCGAGACGCCCGGCAGCCAGGGCGGCCGGCTGTTCCGCTACCTCATCAAGCACGGGTTCCCCGGCTCCCTCTACGCCGTCAACCCCCGCGCGAGCGCCGTGATGGGCCGGCCCTGCTATTCGTCCGTCGCCGACCTGCCGGAGACACCGGACCTCGCCTGCATCATGGTCCCGTCCGACGCCGTCCTCGACGTAGTCGCCGAATGCGGCGCGAAGGGCATCGCGGCGGCGGTCGTCTACACGGCCGGGTTCGCCGAGACGGGCGACGCTGGGCGACGCAAGCAGGCCGCGCTGGTCGAGACGGCCCGGCGCTACGGAATGCGGCTGTGCGGACCGAACACGGCCGGCCTGGTCAACGCCGGGGCCGCGACCTGCGCCGCGTTCGGGATGGCCTTCGAGGTAGACCGGATGCCGACCGGCTCGATCGCGTTCCTGACCCAGTCGGGAGCCCTCGGCAGCTCGCTGCTCAGCCGTTCGTGGGCCCAGGGAATCGGCTTCAGCCACTGGATCTGCGCCGGCAACGAGGCCGACCTCACCCTCGGGGACTACCTCGCCTACCTCGTCGACGATCCCGCTACCCGCGTCGTCGCGATCTTCATGGAGAGTGTCCGCGACCCGGCCGCCTTCCTGGCGGCCTGCCGGCGGGCCCGCGCGGCGGGCAAGCCGATCGTCGTCTACAAGACCGGCGCCTCGGCGGTCGGGCAGCGCGCCGTCCGCTCGCACACCGCTGCCCTGGCCGGCGATGACCGGGTCTACGACGCGGCCTTCCGCCAGTCCGGCGTCGTGTGCGTCCACGACCTCCAGGCGCTGATCGACGCGGCCCTCGCCCTCGCCTGGCAGCCGCTGCCGCGCGGGAACCGAATCGCCGTCATCTCGGCCTCCGGCGGCGCATGCAGCGTCATCGCCGACGAGTGCGCCCGTTACGGCCTGGACCTGCCGTTGCTGCCCGAGCCCACCGTCGAGCGGATCGCCGAGATCATCCCGCCGTTCGGCGTGGCCCAGAACCCGATCGACGTGACGATGCAGATCACCGCGAACCCAGGCATGATCGGCCAGGCCGCCGAGCTGATCCTGCGCGAAGAGGGCGTCGACGCGCTGATCGTCATGCTGACGACCAACGCCGGCGCGGCGGCCCTGGAGGTCGCGAAGGGGGTCGTGCGGGCGGCCAGATCCTCGGACAAGCCGGTCCTGGTGGCGCGGGTGGGCGCCGAGTTCCTGGCGCCCGAGTCGGTGGCCTACTATCAGGAGCAGCAGATTCCTTTGTTCCCGATGCCGGACCGAGTCGTCAAGGTGCTCAACGCCCTCGTCGACGCGGGCCGCTTCCAGGGCCGGCAATGACTCTGTCATTCCGAGCTTGCGAGGGATCTCCCGGCCCAAACCAGTCGTGATGGGAGATCCTTCGCTGCGCTCGGGATGACAACTCTAGGGCATCTCAATGGTGGAGCATTAGGGCCAGTGGACTTCCAGCTCAGCGAGTTCCAGCGCGACCTTGTGGCGGCGACCCGCGACCTGGCGCGGGGGCGTTTCGCCACCCGCGCCTACACCTGGGAGGATGCCGACGGCCTCCCGCGCGAGTACCTCGCGCTGCTCGCCAAGCACGGGCTGGCCGGCATCACCATCCCGGTCGACGACGGCGGCCAGGGCGGCAAGCTCCTCGATGCCGTCCTGGTGATCGAGGCCGTTGCCCAGATCTGCCCGGCCGCCGGCGACTGCGTCCAGGCGCTGAACTTCGGCGCGATCCAGCAGCTTGCCCGCCACGGCTCGCCGGAGCTGAAGGCGCGCTACCTGGCGCCCTGCCTGCGCGGCGAGCGGCTCATCACCATCGCCATGACCGAGCCGGAGGCCGGCTCGGCGGTGACCGACCTCCGCTCGCGCGGGCGCGTCGAGGGCGATACGGTGGTGCTGAACGGCCAAAAGATCTTCACCACGAACGGCGACACGGCCGATTACTTCGTCGTCTGGGTGCGCTTCGGCGAGAGCTCGCGCACCTCCGGCGCCGTCCTCGTCGAGCGCGCTGCGCCGGGCTTCACGATCGACGCGAGCCACCGCTTCGTGTCCGGCGAGCGCTACGGGATGCTCTACTTCGACGAGTGCCGCGTCCCTGCCGCCAACGTCCTGCTGCCGGAGGACGGCTTCCGGAAGATGCTGGCCGTGTTCAACGTCGAGCGGCTCGGCAACGCCGCGCGCTCGCTGGCGCTCGGGCAGGCCGCGTTCGACCTGGCGCTCGACTACGCCCGCGAGCGCCGCCAGTTCGGGCGCCGCCTGGCCGAATTCCAGGGGCTCCAGTGGCGCTTCGCCGAGATGAAGCTCCAGCTCGAGGGTGCCCGCCTGCTCCTCTACCGCGCCGCCGCTAATGCCGACGCCGGGCTGCCCTCGGCGCTCGAAACATCGCTGGCCAAGCTCGCCTGCAACCGGGCTGGCTTCGAGGTCGCCAACAGCGCGCTCCAGATCTTCGGCGGCTACGGCTACGACCACGAGGCCGCCGTCAACTACCTGTTCCGACGCACGCGCGGCTGGATGATCGCCGGCGGCACCGTCGAGCAGATGCTGAACCGGATCGCGAGCGAGGTCTTCGGCGAGAACTTCTCCCAGCGCCCGCCGCGCCCCCAGGAGCCCCCAGCGCGGACACCGTCGCCCGTCGAGCCGCCACCGCCCGGAGCGCCGGCACGCCCCGAGGAGCCGACGCGACCACGGTGACGCCCATCACGGCGGCGTCCCCGTCGGAGCCGCGCTACGGCTGGGTGCTGGTCGGCCTGGGGGCGCTCTCGATCGGCTTCCAGGGCGGCATCCTGCTCGCGAACGCCCTGTTCCTGGTCGCCATCGCCGAGGACACCGGCTGGCCGCGCGCCACCATCGCCGGCGCCATCTCGCTCCTCGTGCTCGGCAACGCCGCGTGGTCGCCGGTCGTCGGCTGGCTAATCCAGCGGCACGGGTCACGGTGGGTCATGCCGCCGGCGGCGCTCGTGCTGGGCCTGGGGCTCTTCTTGCTCTCCCGAGCGCGGAGCCCTCTCGAGCTCGCCGCCATCATGCTCCTCCTGCTGCCGCCGGGCGCGGTCGGCGCGGGCACACTCGCGAACTACGCCGCGATCCAGGGCTGGTTCCAACGGCGGCGCGGCACGGCGCTCGCGCTCGCCGACGCCGGCTCGGCCCTCGGTGGCCTGGTCGTCGTCCCGTTCGTCGGCTGGCTGATCGGCGCGCATGGCTGGCGCGGCGCGTATCAGGGGCTGGCCC
>JALYGH010000713.1 GCA_030777205.1 Chloroflexota bacterium | reverse complement strand
CCTGAGTTGGACGGCCACGCACCAAGGGACGTTCCTCGGCGTCCGGCCCACTGGCCGGCGCGTGCGCGGGCACGGCATCGTGATTCTGCGCGTCAGCAACGGGAAGATCGCCGAGGAGTGGGAAGTGCCGGAGCAGCCGTTTGAGGTTCTGGCCGGTCGCGATCAGCAGGGCCTCGGCGTTCACCTTCCAGAGCCCTCGGAGCCGGAAGCGGGTCAGCCCGTGCCAGTCCTTGGCTTCGCCGAACAGGGGCTCGACCCAGACCTTCCGCTTGGCCATCGCCCTCTCGTAGGCCGCCGTCTGATGGTAGGCACGGACGCGATCGAGATACTCGACGTACAACGATCGATGGATCAGGCGCCCCTGGCTACTCTCCGTGCAAGCGGTCTTGACCGGACAGGCGTTGCAGGTTGCGGCGTCGGCGCGGTAGGCGACGGTGCCCTCGGTGTACTTCGCGTGCAGACGCCGAAGCGGATGGTCTTGCGGGCAGCGATACTCGTCGCGCTCGGGGTCGTACATGAAGTATGAGGCGCCGTGGAACGGCGTCCGCCGGTCGAAGTCGGGCAGCGGGAGGTAGGCGCGGACGCCTTGATCCTCGACGGCGACGATGTTCTCGACGGTCCCGTACGTCGTGTCACCCGTCACCTGGCGGGGCCGGATCTGCCAGCGGAAGCAGGCGCGCCAGAGCATGTCCTGGAACGGCAGGTTTTCCATCACGTCGGCCGGGGTCGCCAGGACCTCGAGGATGATGCGGGCCTTCCCACCGTCCACGGCGTAGTGATCGTGGTAGCCGAAGTGGAGGCCGCCCTTCTTGTGCGCCATCAGCGCCGCATCCGGATCCGTCGAGCTGGCCTCGAAGTCGGAGCGACGCCGGTAGCCCGCTCGCATGATGGTCCGATCGGGAGCGCCATCGCGGGCCAGCCAATCGTGGCGCTCCTCGTTGGCGCGGTCGAGCTGGTCGCGCTCGGCCTCGGAGATCGGGACGGGCAGCTCGATGGGCTGGTGCTCGCCCACCAGGCACGGCTCCTCGGCGGACTGCTCATCGGGGAACAGTTCGTTGAGGTGTGCCTCCACTGCGAAGCGCGGCGCGATCGAGTCCAAGGCGGCGTTGGCCTTCACCTGTGTGGCGTCGAAGTACAGCTCCTTGCCCCAGATCAGCCCGGCCTCGCGGCATTGCTCGACGATCGCCTCGAAGAAGCGGCGGAAGACGGCCAGGCCGTAGCGCTTCCGGATCCTGGTCAGGCTGGAGTGGTCAGGCAGCTCCTCATCCAGGTCATAGCCCAGGTACCAGCGGACGCTCAGCCGATCGGCCGCAACCTTGATCAGCTCCCGCTCCGAACGGAGCCCCTCGAAGAACATCACGAGCTGGAGCTTGAAGAACACCCTCGGATCGATGGATGGACGGCCGCACTCCTTATAGGTCGTACGGACGAGGTCCCGGACGAAGCCCAGATCGAGCTTGGCCTCGAGGTGGCGGTAGAAGTTGCTGGCCGGCACCAGGTCCTCGAGGGAACGATTGCAGAGCGGCGCGAACGCCCGCAGCTTCGTGCCCATCATCGGAGCAGCCCTCCCCGCGCTGGAGGTCTACCCCTCGACGTTATGGCAACTCAGCAAGGTTCTTCAACGAGCTGGCCAGATACGCGAACCGAAGGGTTTTGGCTTGACCAGAGCCGGCTGGGGGAGTTGTCGGTGCCTTGGAAGGTTGTCGTGTCGGATGTCGAGAATGTGGCGCTGGCTCCGTCCTAGGTACACCAGCGGCCACGACGGGCCGCGCGACGAAGAAGGAGACCTACCATGACGATTCGGCGGATGGACAACGTCCTCATCGTGGTTGACGACCTTGAGGCTGCGAAGGCGTTCTTTGTCGAGCTTGGCATGGAGCTGGAGGGCGAAACGACCGTCGAAGGCCCCTCGGTAGATCGTCTCATCGGCCTTCAGAACGTCCGTGCTACCCTCGCGCTGATGCGCACTCCGGACGGCCACGGACGGATCGAGCTGGACAAGTTCCACACGCCGGAAGCGATCAGAACTGGGCCCGAGAACGTTCCGGTGAACGCACTCGGGATCCGCCGCATCATGTTGGCCGTCGATGACATCGATGACATGGTCGCGCGCCTGCTTGCCCACGGTGCCGAACTGGTCGGCGAAGTGGTGCAATACGAAGATACGTATCGGCTCGCCTACATCCGCGGCCCCGAGGGCATCATCGTCGGGTTGAGCGAGCAGCTCGGCTAATGGCCCCTCGCGGCCGACCTGCGACCAGCCAGGAAGTGTTGGCGCGTGACCTGACCCGCCCGGCCTACGTCGCCAAGGACGGCACCCCCGGCTTTTTCAACTGCGAGGATTGGGGCGGGGTGTTCGCCCGCCCGACCTGACCCATTTTTCAACCGGCTCCGTGCCTTCAGGGTGATCAGTCGGTCGGTGCGGGCGACGCCTCAGGGCTGCCCAACC
>JALYGH010000712.1 GCA_030777205.1 Chloroflexota bacterium | reverse complement strand
GGAAGACCCCCCGGAACTGCTCCACGAACTGTTCCAGCGCCTCGCTCTCGACTTCCCCTACGACGATCTGCATGGCCTGCTCCCTTGCAGAACAGGCCCGCACACATCACGCCAGAGTAGTGCTAGCCTCAAGGGAGTCGCCCTCTCGATCGTCCAGGGCTCGAGCTTCGTCCCGGCCGCCGACCCCTTCCTGACCCAGCAAATTCAGGAAGGGTTCATGAAGGAGACCGGCGCCCAGGTCACGATCGAGTACATCGGCAACAACGACGTCCAGCCGAAGATCGCCGCTTCGATCCAGGGCGGCGCCGGCCCGGACATCGTCATGCTGAATCACAACTGGGCGTGGCTTTACAAGGAGAGCCTGGTCGACGTCTCGGACGTGGCGGCGGACGTCAAGAAGGTCACCGGCGACTTCTATCCCCTGCCGGAGGCGTACAGCAACGTCGAGGGCAAGTACCTCGCCATCCCACGCGACATCGTCGGCACGACGTGGCACTGGCGCAAGTCGTGGTTCAAGGAGGTCGGCGTCGAGACGTGGCCGGCCACCCTCGACGAGCTGCACGACGCCGGCAAGAAGCTCAAGGCGAAGGGCCACCCGCTCGGCGCGTCGCTCGGTCATACCACGGGCGACCCGGTCTTCTGGGTCTATCCGTACATCTGGATGTACGGCGGCCAGGAGGTTGACCAGAACGGCAAGGTGGCGATCAACTCGCCGGGCACCATCGCCGCCGTCAAGGCGATCAAGGACGTCTGGGCCGAGGCATTCGACGAGACCGGCCTGGCCTGGGACGACGGCGCAAACAACCGCGCCTTCCTGGCCGAGACAATCTCGGCCACCCAGAACGGCGCCAGCATCTACTGGGTCGCCCGCAACGACAAGATGCCGTTCCTCGACGACATCGGCCTCGACTTCATGCCGGCGGGCCCGAAGGGCCAGATCGTGCTCGCCTCAAGCGAGTACTACGCGATCATGAAGTACAGCAAGAATGTCGACGCGGCCAAGGAGTGGCTGCGCTGGTGCATGTCGGAGCCGGTCTGGAACCCCTGGTTCGAGCTGAGCGGCGGCTTCTACGCCGGGGTCGGCCCGAAGCAGGACGCATCCGCGCCGTGGGGCAAGCTCCCGCCAGTCCTCCAGGTCTACAGCAAGTCGGGGGCGCTCGCCCGTCCGCTCGGCTATCCCGGCCCGGCCGACCAGAAGGTGGCCCTGGTGCAGTCGAAGTACATCATCGTCGACATGTTCGCCCGGGCCGTCCAGGGCGAATCGCCCGAGGCCGCCGTCGCCTGGGCCGAGACGGAGATGAAGCAGGTCTACGGACAGTAGCGGGTAGTCGGACTCCTGCAGAGGTAGGGGCGCGCCGCGCCCCTACTCGCCCACGACCTGCTGCACCTCGCGCAGCCGCCCGATCTGGTCGTCCGGCCCGCCGAGCCCACCGGTGCTCACCGACAGGTGCGACGCCCCAAGCCCGCGCCACAGCTCGACCATCTTGCGCCAGTCGTCCGGCCCGCCGCTGCTCGCGTCGAGCCGTCCCTCGACGCCGAACGTCGCCGGGTCGCGGCCGGCCTCGCGCAGCCAGCCGCACACCTTCTCCATGGTCGCCTCCCAGCCGCCCTCGAGCGGTCGCAGCGGCAGGAAGCCGTCGGCGACGGGGCATGCCCGCTTGATCGCCGCCTCGGCCGAGGCCCCGATCCAGATCGGGATCGGCCGCTGGACCGGAAGCGGGTTAATGCCGGCGGCGCGCACCGTGTGGAATCGCCCCTCGAACGTCACTACCGCCTCGGTCCAGAGGCGCCGCATCAGGTCGATCTGCTCCTCGAAGCGGCGCGCCCGGCTCTTGAAGTCGACTCCGAGCACCTCGAACTCGACCTGGTGCCAGCCGATCCCGACGCCGAGGCGGAAGCGCCCGCCGGTCATGAGGTCGATTTCGGCGGCCAGCTTGGCGGCCAGCACGGTCTGCCGCTGGGGCAGGATGATCACGCTGGTCAGCAGGCCGAGCCGAGGCGCAATGCCCGCGATGAAGGCGAACAGCGTGAACGGCTCGTGCAGGATGCTATCGAGCGGGTACACGCGCGGCAGGTCGGGGTGGGCGGCCGGCTCGACACCCACGACATGATCGGCGGCGACGAGGAAGTCGTAGCCCAGGTCCTGGACGGCCTGCACGTAATCCCGCAAGACCGTGACGTCCGCGCCGAGCTCATTCTGCGAAAGGACCGCTCCGATTTGCATGCTCGCCTTCCAGTGGGCTCCCCGTGCTGGTCGCAGTATCACGGACGGCGATTGCGCATGCGCGCTGGCCCACCGTCAGACCGGCCAGGTCTCCCGCCGGTACGCCGCGTCCCAGAATTGGGACACAACGCAAAATGGACGAGTCACGCTCCGCTGGACGGACCGTGATCCCTGACATGACGGGAGAGCAACCGTCACCCGAGCCGGCACAGAAGGAGTGGCGGGCTACGTTCGACGCTCTCCGCATCTCGACGTTTGGTGCGCCGGTCAGCGCCCCGCTATTACTGATCCGTCCCAAGTTTCGTAGAGACTCTGGGGTGCCCTGAGTCTTGTGGAGTCTCGAAACTGGCCTCACGCTACTGTACTCGTCGCAGTTGCCTGCTGGCGGGCCTCGAACTCGAACGGCATCAGCATGCCGAGCGACGAATGTCGGCGCTGCCGGTTGTGGAAGATCTCCAGGTACTCGAAGAGCGCGGTGGCCAGGTCCAGGCGGGTGGACCAGACCCGCCGGTCCAGGAGCTCGACCTGGACGCGGCTCCAGAAGTCCCACGAGCCGTTCTGCGTGCCCTGGTCGCTATGGATCACGGTGGAGCCGGCCGGGTGCCGCGCGTCGATGGCAATGCCCAGGGCGTTCGTCACCAGCAGACCTGGCCACGGCCTGGGGGCTCTCCCTCACTTTTGGTGAATCAAGCGGCCCGGACGCTTGCGCAGTGGGGCTGGTGCGCGTCTACTGGTAGCCGATCAGCGGACGACCGCTGCCTTGGTAGCAGGGGGTGCTCGATGTCGGC
>JALYGH010000711.1 GCA_030777205.1 Chloroflexota bacterium | reverse complement strand
CTACCGGACCTGACGCCAGGTGAGTACGTGCTTGTCTACGCGGGCGTGGCGATCGAGGTGGTAGGCGGCCGCGATCGGCGTCGGCGCCCCCAGGGCGACCTCACCGGCCACCTCGGCCAGCGAGGCGAACGGCCCGCCGACGATGCCGCCGGCGACGACCAGCAGGCCGAGGCCGACGACCGGCGCGACCAGCGCCGCGGGGAGGGGGCGCGCAGCGGCGCGCGACGGACCGAGGAAGATCCCGCTCCAGAACCGCCAGGTATAGGCCAGCGTCAGCGCCGCGCCGACGACCGCCAGGGCGGCGAACGGCCAGCCGCGCTCGAGGGCGGCCTTGAAGAAGAGCTCGTCCTTGAAGAACCCGACGGTCAGCGGGAGGCCGGCCAGGCCGGCCGCGGCCGCGCCGCTTGCGGCGGCAAGCAGCGGCATCGGACGCCGCAGCCCGCCCAGGCTCGAGAGTCGATCCTGCCCGGTTGCCTCCGTGACGGTGCCGGCTGTAAGGAACAGGGCGCTCTTGGCCAGGGCGTGGGCCACGACATAATAACTGGCGCCGGCGACGCCGGCGGCGCCGCCCAGCCCAAGTAGCACGACGACGTACCCGTACTGCGCGATCGTCGAGTACGCCAGGAGCTGCTTCAGCACGTCGCGCGTCAGCGCCAGCACCCCGCCGACGGCCATCGACAGCAGGCCGATCGCGAGCAGGCCGTCGAGGAGCAGGTCGCTCCGTTGCAGGAGCGGGTAGAGCCGCTGCAACAGGAACACGCCCGCTGCGACCATCGCTGCCGAGTGCAGGTAGGCCGAGACCGGCGTCGGCGCCGCCATCGCGCGGGGTAGCCAGAAGTGGAAAGGCACCTGGGCGCTCTTGGCGAGGGCGGCGACCGTCATCAGGCCGAGCGCGACGGCCAGGTAGCCGTCCGGCTCGACGCGGCTGGCCAGGTCGGGCAGCGCGAAGGTGCCGTAGCGGGCGTGCAGCAGCAGCGCCCCGAGCAGGAGCGGAATCGACGTGATGCCGGTGACCAGGAACGCCATCAGCGCGGCGGCCCGGGCCTCGGCATGCTGCCGGTCGTAGCCGATGAGAAAATAGGAGGCGATCGCCGTCAGGTCCCAGAACACGAACAGCAGCACGAGGTCCTGGGCCATCACCAGGCCGACCATCGCCCCCATGAAGAGCAGCAGCAGGCCGTAGAAGCGCACGACCTCGACGGCTGGGCGCCGCTGGTGCTCGAGGTGGAGCGGCACGTAGCGGGCGGCGTAGACCACGACGGCCAGCCCGATCCCGGTAGCCAGCAGGGCGTAGAGGAGCGCCAGGCCGTCGAGTGCAAGGTGGAGGCGCAGGTCCCACGTCGGCGCCCAGGGCAAGTCGAGCCGGTTGTCGCCGGCCGTCCAGCTCCAGAGGCCGGCGGCGAAGGCGAGCGACGCGGCCGTACCGCCGACCGGCGCCGACCAGGCCGGGCGAAGCCGGCCCGCCAGGGTCGCAAGGGGAGCAGCCAGCAGCGCCAGCAGCAAGGGCGCCAGGAGCGTCATAGCGGCGCCGCATTGCAAGCTGCATGCCATCCGGTTCGGCGGCGATCGGCAGAACCTACCCGGAAAGTGGGACGGCAGTCGTATGGCTCGAGAGACTGGCCGGATCGGCCCTCAAGCGCGGGCTTCGGGCCGCAGCGCCAGCCCGAGGTCGCGGAGTTGGGCCTCGTCGACCGGCGACGGCGCGCCCATCATCAGGTCCATCGCGCTCTGGTTCTTCGGGAAGGCGATCACCTCGCGGATCGTCCGCTCGCGCGCGAGCAGCATGACGACCCGGTCGATGCCGGGCGCGATCCCGCCGTGGGGCGGCGCGCCGAAGTCGAAGGCGCGCAGCATGTGGCCGAAGCGCGCCTCGATCTGCTCCGCGGTCAGGCCGAGCGCTCGGAAGACGGCCTCCTGGACCTCGCGGCGATGGATCCGGATGCTGCCGCTGGCCAGCTCGTAGCCATTGCAGACGAGGTCGTACGCTTTGGCCCGCACCGCCAGCGGGTCGCTCTCAATGAGCGGGATGTCCTCGTCCCACGGCATCGTGAACGGATGATGGACGAAGGTCACGCCTCCCTCGTCGTCCGCCTCGAAGTAGGGGAACTCGGTGATGAAGGCGTAGACCATCCGCGACTCGTCGATCAGCCCGAGCCGGCTTCCCAGCTCGTTGCGGAGCCGCCCGAGCGCGTTCGCGGCGACCTCGGCCGGGCCGGCGACGACCAGCAGCAGGTCGCCATCGCCGATCTCCGCCCGCTCGCGGATCGCCCGCAGCTCGTCCTCGCCCAGGTTGCGGGTGAACGAGGAGCGGACGTTATCGCCTTGGAAGGCGGCCCACGCTAGGCCGGCCGCGCCCCAGCCCTTCGCCAAGTCCTCGAGCTCCGAGAGCTGGCGTCGGCTGTGCTCGGCGGCGCCCGGTGCGACCAGGCAGCGGACGACCCCACCGGCCGCGACCGTCGAGCGGAACACGCCGAAGCCGCTCTCGCGGACGGTATCCGTCAGGTCGACGATCGGCATCCCGAAGCGCAGGTCCGGCTTGTCGGTGCCGTAGCGGTCCAGCGCCTCGCGGTACGTCAGTCGTGGGAATGGCGAGTCCACGACGAAGTGGGTAAGGTTGCGGGTCAGGGCCGTGAACAGCGCCTCGGTCACGGCCAGCACGTCGTCCTGGTCGACGAAGCTCATCTCCAGGTCGAGCTGGGTGAACTCCGGCTGGCGATCGGCGCGCAGGTCCTCGTCGCGGAAGCAGTGCGCGATCTGGAAGTAGCGGTCCATGCCGGCCACCATCAGGAGCTGCTTGAGCTGCTGCGGCGACTGGGGCAGGGCGTAGAACTCGCCCGGGTGGACGCGACTCGGGACGAGGTAGTCGCGCGCCCCCTCGGGCGTGCTCTTGACCAGGATCGGCGTCTCAATCTCGAGGAAGCCCTCGCCGTCGAGGAAGTCGCGGATGAACTTGTTGACCCGGTGGCGCAGCTCGATGTTGGCCGTCATCCGCGGCCGGCGCAGGTCGAGGTAGCGGTAGCGCAGGCGGACTTGCTCGTCGACGTCGGCGTCCTCGGCCACCGAGAATGGCAGCGGCAGCGACGGGTTGAGGATCGTCGCCGCCTCGGCCAGGACTTCGACCTGGCCGGTCGCCAGGTTCGGGTTCTCGGTGCCGGCCGGGCGCGGGGCCACCTCGCCTTCGACCTCGAGCACGAACTCGGTACGGCACGCGCTCGCGGTCGTGTGCGCCTCGGGCGCCCGATCGGGATTGAACACCACTTGCACGAGACCGGTCCGGTCGCGCAGGTCGACGAAGATCAGGCCGCCGTGATCGCGGGTGCGGTGCACCCAGCCCTGGAGGCACACGCGTTGCCCGACGTCGCCGGCGCGGAGCTTGCCGCAGGTCTGTGTACGTCGCACGGCGGGTATTATATCGGCCGCGCGCCCCCGGCCCGCGCCTTGCCAGGAGGACGCGCGATGGATCCCTCCGCCCTCGCCGTGCCGACTCCGACGATCGTCGACATCCTGATCGTGCTCGTCATCCTCCTGTACGTGCTGGAGGATACGCGGGCTGGCGTCGTGCACGGGCTCCTCGGCCTGGCCGGCCTGCTCCTCGCACTGTCGACCGCGCTGCTGCTGCACGGCCGCGTCGCCGGCTGGCTCGTCGAGCACACCGGGCTGGCATACGCGCTCGCCAAGCCGGCCGGCTTCGCGGCCGTCTGGCTGCTGACCGGCCTCGTGTATGGACTGATCGTGCGCCGCCCGGCCGCCGCGGCGGCCGAGGAGGCAGCCCGCAGTCGGGTCGGCCGCCTGCTCGGGGTCGTGAGCGGCGCTGCGCGCGGAGCCGTCGTCGTGATGCTGATGCTCGGCATTGTCCGGGCGCTGCCCCTGCCGGAGCCCGTCACGCGAGCGGTCGGCGACTCCCACCTCGGCTCCCTCCTCGCCGATCGGGGCGCCGACGTGCAGCGCGCGCTGGCCGGCGTCTTCGGCGAGGCGGCCCAGGAGACGCTGGCGACGCTCACCTTGCGGCCGGAGTCCACCGAGCGGGTGTCCCTGCGCTTCCGGGTGGCCGAGCCGCGGGTGGACGAGGCGGCCGAGACGAGGATGCTGGAGTTGGTCAACCAGGAGCGGGCGCGGGCCGGACTCTCGGAGCTGACGCTCGATCCGACGCTCCGCGAGGTGGCCCGCGCGTACTCGGCCGAGATGTTCCGGCGCGGGTTCTTCTCGCACGTCGGCCTCGACGGCGAGACGCCGTTCGATCGCATGCGCCAGGGCGGGGCGCGGTTCATGGCGGCCGGCGAGAATCTGGCGCTCGCGCCGACGGTCGACGTCGCCCACGACGGGCTGATGAACAGCCCGGGACACCGGGCGAATATCTTGAACGGACGCTTCCGGCGGGTCGGCATCGGCGTCACGGACGGCGGCATGCATGGCAAAATGTTCGTGCAGAACTTCGCCGACTAGTACGTCCAGTATGCTACCGCACTACGCAAGGTCACCGCGTCAGCGACCGAGACGGCTCCGCTGATCTCCCGGTGGGTCACGGGAGCGCCGACGACTCCCCTGTCATCCTGAGCGCAGGGAAGGATCTCTGCGCAGCACGGTCTGGCGCCACACGGGACAAACTGATCGGAAAGGTGACTTGACGGCGACGGTCGTCTGCTCCGTGCAGAGATCCTTCGCTACGCTCGGGATGACAACAGTTGGGCTTGATCGTGGCGGAACCTTCACGACGCCAGACCTTGCCGATTTACCCCCTCTCCACCCCAGGATCGGGACATTGACCGCACCGAGTGCCGCCCTCTACGTCCACTTTCCCTATTGCGTCTCGATCTGCACCTATTGCGACTTCGACCGCCAGGCGACCGGCTTCGGCTCGATCCCGCGCTACGTCGAGGCGGTAGCCGCGGATGTGCGGCGCCAGGCCCGCCGGCCGATCCATAGCATCTTCTTCGGCGGCGGCACGCCGAGCCTGATGACTCCGGAGCAGGTGGCGACGATCCTCGGCGCCGCCCGCGACACGCTCGACGTGCTGCCAGACTGCGAGGTGAGCGTCGAAGCGAACCCGGGCGAGTGCACGGTCGATCGTCTGGCGAGCTTCCGGGCGGCCGGGGTGAACCGCCTGAGCATCGGCGTCCAGACGCTCGACGACGCGATGCTGGGGACGCTCACTCGACGGCACACGGCCGACGAGGCCCGCGCGGCGTTCCGGACGGCGCGCGCGGCTGGCTTCGACAACGTCAACCTCGACTTCATGATCGGGCTGCCGGGGATGACCGTCGCAAGCTGGCTCGGCACGCTGGACGGCGCGATCGAGCTGGGGCCGGAGCACCTGTCCTGCTACATCCTGACCGTCGACGAGCGGGTGCCGATGGGACGGGCCGTGGCGCGCGGACGGCTCACGCTCCCGGACGACGACGCGGTCGTCGAGCAGTACTTGGCGACCCAGGCGCGCCTGCGGTCGGCCGGCTACGAGCAGTACGAGGTCTCGAACTGGTCCAGACCCGGCCGCGCCTGCCGCCACAACTTGACCTACTGGCGCGACGAGCCGTACCTGGCCGTCGGCGCGGGCGCGGCCGGCTGGCACGACGGGGTACGGTTCAAGAACTCGCCGTCGCCGCGCCGCTACATGGCCGCCGTCGCCACCGGTCGGCCGGACCACGTCGAGCACGAAGAGCCGGACGCGGCCACCCGACTGCGCGACGCGCTGGCGCTCGGCCTGCGGCTCCGCGAGGGCCTCGATCTGGACGCGCTCACTCGGAAGTGCGGCATCGACATAAGGAGGGCGCTCGGCCCGACGATCGATCGGCTGGCGGCGGCCGGGTGCCTGGAGTGGCTCGCCGGCGGGCGCCTGCGGATCGCCGAGGCGAGCATCCTCGTCACGAGCGAGCTGATCGTTCAGCTCGAGGAGGCGCTGGACGCCGCGCTCGCGAGCGGCATGCCGACGGCGGGGTCAGTATTGGCGGACGCGCAGGCGGGCGCAGAGCGCCAGGACGTCGCGCTCGCGCCCGGGCGGTAGCGCGGCGCGCACGGCGCGCTCGAGGGCCTCGAACCGCTCGGCCACCAGTCGCTCGGCATGCTCGCGGACGCCCAGCTCGACGAGCAGCGCCGTGACCCGGTGGACGTCGTCGTCCTCGAGCTCACCCGGACGGCACAGCAGCCGCTCCAGCTCGGCGCGGGCCGGTCCACGGGCACCTCCGAGGGCGAGCACGAGCGGCAAGCCCTTCTTCTTGGTCCGCACATCCTGGCCGCTCGGCTTGCCGGTTACGGACGAATCGCCCCAGACGCCGAGCACGTCGTCCTGGAACTGGAACGCCATCCCGAGTTCGGCACCGAAGCGCGCGCACGCCCCGACGACATCCAAGTCCGCGCCGGCCGCCAGCGCGCCGAGGGCGACGGAGCACTCGATCAGCGCGGCCGTCTTGCGGGCGATCATCCGCTCGTAGGCGGCCCGGTCGACCTCGACGACCGACTCCAAGTGCAGGTCCAGGAACTGGCCCTCGACCAGCCGGACGCAGGTCGCGTTCAGGAGGCGCACCGCTTCTGGCAGGCACGGGCTCGCCGCCAGGCCGTCGACGAGCGCAAGCTGCGCCAGCGCATACAGCCCATCGCCGACGTTGATGCCCTGTTCGGGCCCCCAGAGCCGCCAGACGGTGTCGCGGTTGTGGCGCTGGTCGCTGCGGTCCTGGATATCGTCGTGGACGAGCGAGAAGTTGTGGATAAGCTCGACCGCGGCGGCCGGTCCCCGCGCCGCCTCGATCGGGCCACCGAGCGCCTCGCAGGTGAGGATAGCCAGGATCGGGCGCACCCGCTTGCCGCGCGCGGGCGTGACGAGCGACTCACCGCTCGGCATCACCCAGCCGAGGTGATACGCCATCATGCGGTAGAACGGCGCGAGCGGACCGTCCGCCGCTGCTTCAACGCGCGGCCGCATCCAGGTATCTACGAGCGCGGCGAGCTGATCGAGGCGCGCGTCGAGCGTGGCGGTCACGCGGCGAGTATAGCATCGGCATGCAGCACCAACCGCCTCTGAGTCGGCCGTTCCCGATCGTCGTGCTGGCCGGTCCGACTGGCGTCGGCAAGTCCGCGCTCGGCCTCGACCTGGCCGAGCGCTTCGGCTTCGAGATCGTGTCGGCCGACTCGCGACAGGTCTACCGCCAGTTGGCGATCGGGACGGCCAAGCCGACCCCGGCCGAGCGGGCCCGCGTCCCGCACCATCTGGTCGACTACGTCGACCTCGACGAGCCGTACTCCGTCGCGCGCTTCCGTGCCGATGGCGACAGGGTGCTGGCCGACCTGGCGCGGCGCGGGGTCGGCGCGCTGGTAGTGGGCGGGACCCAGCACTACGTCGAGGCGCTGATCGACCGCATCGAGCCGCCCGCCGTGCCGCCCGATCCGGAGCTGCGGTCCGCGCTCGAACGGGAGGTGGCCGAGCGCGGTACTGATGCGCTCCACGCCCAACTGGCGGCCGTCGATCCCGCGTCGGCCGCCGCGATCCCCGCCACCAATGTCCGGCGGGTGGTCCGCGCCCTCGAAGTGACGCGCGCGACCGGCCGGCCATTTTCGGAGGTCAGCCGCCGGCGCGGGACGCCATTGCCGGCGCTCCGGCTGGCCTTGACGATGCCGCGCGACGAGCTGTACCGCCGAGTAGACGAGCGCGTCGACGCGATGCTCGCGGCCGGCTGGCTCGACGAGATCCGTGCCGTGCTCGCGGCCGGCTACTCGCCGAACCTGCCCGCCCTCTCCTCGACCGGCTATCGCGAGCTGATCGCCGCGCTACGCGGCGAGATCCCGCTGGAGGAGGCGATCCAGCGCACCAAGTGGTCCACCCACGCCTACATCCGCCGCCAGTACGTCTGGCTGCGCCACCACGGCGGCTACGAGTGGATCGAGCAGGGGTCGGGGGCGTTCGAGGCGACGGCTCGGATCGAGCGCTTTCTCGGCGGTCTGGCGTGAAGTTACTCGCAGTGAGGGATATGCCCTGGTGAGGTGACTTGAAGGTGAGGCATTGGGGCTTCGCTATGGTCGAGCCCCGGTGTTGTCGTCCCGACCGCAACGTCGGGGCTGCGCCGCCGTCGACCTCCGGTGTCGTTATCCTTCGCCGTCAAGTCCCATAGTTGTCGTCCCCAGCGTAGCGAGGGATCTCTGCGCAGAGCGCAACGTCGCCGGCCGGGACAAAGTGACCGAACCAGGCGGCCGAGCGGCCGACGCGACTCGATACTCACGTCCCAGCGCACCTCCTAAATGTGCATGAGCACAACCCGCGTCACCCACCACGTCAAGGCCCCCGGCGCGCTGGTCTACGGCGCGCTGCTCGATGCGCGTGGTCGCTCAGTGGAAGATGCCGGACGGCGTGACCTGCCAGGTGCACGAGTTTGACGGGCGCGAAGGCGGCGCGTTCCGGATCTCGCTCACTTACGACGCGCCGACCGGGACCGGTAAGACGGCCTCGCACACCGATACCTACCGCGGCCGGTTCGTGAAGCTCGTGTCGAACGAGCAAGTCGTCGAGGTGGACGAGTTCGAGACGGCCGATCCGGCGCTGGGCGGCGAGATGACCATCACGATCACGCTCGCCGATGCGGACGGCGGCACCGACCTCGTCGCCGTGCACGAAGGCCTGCCGCGCGACCTCTCGCCCGCCGACGACGAGACCGGCTGGCGGATGTCACTCGCGAAGCTCGCGGCGCTCGTCGAAGCTGGCTGCGAACGACGGGACGGGTGACACTCGCGCCTAAGCTTGCGATTTAGCCGAGGCCCGGTCATAACTCGCGGCCTCCCAATCAGGCGGCTTTCAGGAAGGCCTTGAGGCCGACGCGGAGATCCTGGCCGTGCGCGAACCGATGAAGCAGGGTCAACTGGTAAACGAAGACGGCGCCGAGGGCGAAGCACTGGG
>JALYGH010000710.1 GCA_030777205.1 Chloroflexota bacterium | reverse complement strand
TCCGTAAGCCCTGGCCGGGCATGACGCGCGGCTTCTGGCGCGATCCGCAACGATACGAAGAGACGTACTGGTCGCGCATCCCGGACGTCTGGGTCCATGGCGATTGGGCGACGGTCGACGACGACGGCTTCTGGTTCATCCAGGGCCGCTCGGACGACACAATCAAGATCGCCGGCAAGCGGCTCGGACCGGCCGAGGTCGAGTCGGCCGCCGTCGCCCACCCGGCCGTCGCCGAGGCCGCCGCGATCGGCGTGCCCCACCCGGTCAAGGGCGAGGGCGTCGTGGTCTTCGCCGTCCTCAAGCCCGGCCAGGAGCCGGCCGACCCGCTCCGAGACTCGATCAAGGACGCCGTGGCCGCGGCGCTCGGCCGGCCGCTGCGCCCGGACGACGTCCGCTTCGTCCGCGACTTGCCGAAGACGCGCAACGCCAAGATCATGCGGCGGGTGATCCGCGCCCGCCACCTCGGGGCCGCCGACCTCGGCGACCTCTCCGGCCTCGAGAACCCCGCCGCCATCGAGGAGATTGCCCGCGCCCGCTAGCCAGGCTTGGTCCACTTGGTCGGCCGAACCAGCCTGGCAAGGTAGCGCGGCCTAACGCCCAACAGCCGGAACGGGTGAACCGTGGGAGCCCGGCCGCGTTCGGCCATGGCGGCTCGGTCATCGGACGTTACAGGCGCCAATCAGCTCCCGAGTCCATGCCCAGGTCGTCCGCCTCATTGCCATGCGCGGCGTGACTGCCACGTGCGGGATCCGCCCCGGTACTTGGAGTGCCTTCGTCGCCCGCTCGGTGATGGGCTCGTCAACGTCTTCGCGCCGCACGTGACCGTCGGGTTGGCGCTCATCGAGCTGGGCGCCGGCTCGGAGGCCGACCTCGAGGAGGCGCTCGGCCGCTTGCTCCCGCGCGACGACCGCAGGGGCCACCGCCACGGCTCGCCCGACCACGGCGCCGATCACGTCCTGCTCGCGTTCATTAGCCCGACGCTCGTCCTGCCCGTGCTAGGCGGCCGGCCGGCCCTCTAGACCTGGCAGCACGTCGTCCTGGTCGACACCAACCGCGACAACCCGACCCGCACAGTCCGGCTCAGCTTCATCCCCGCCTGAGCGACAGTCTCCATCGCGTCGGCCTCGTCACACGTCGGCGACGAACGCCCCCATGTCCTTTGGGATGCGGAACGCGCCCTCGCGCGCGATGATCGCCTCGATGCGCCGCTCCGATAGCGCCAGGAGCTTCGGGCGGTGGCTACCATCGCGTGGTCGGTCGGCGATGGCGTCGACGCTGGCTGTCGCATACCAGGAGAGCGCGGCCCGGGCGGTTGGGAACACGAATGCGTTCGGCTCCACGATCGTCCTAGCGTCCGGGAAGACCTCGCGGACGGCGTCGATGTCGTCGAGGCTGAAACGGTTCCCTCCGCGCGGGGTCGGCGTGTAGCCAAGCGCGCGGGCCGCCTCGGCGTGCAGCGCGTGGAAGCGGGCGGCGTGGTCGGCGGCGTTCGTCGTGATGACGATTCGCCCGCCGGACCGCAGGATCCGTCGAAACTCATGCAGGGCACGGCCCGGATCGGGGACGTGGAAAAGCATGTGGGCGGCGAGGACGCGGTCGCAGGACGCGCCGGCGAGCGGGATGGCCTGGGCGTCGGCCTGGAACAACAGCACCGCGTAGCCTTGGGCATCCGCCTGCTGCCGCGCTTCGCGGACCATGCCCACCGAGTAGTCGAATCCGATCATCCGAGCGCCCGCCCTGGTGACCGGGAGTTGGGCGCGCCCTGGTCCGCACCCGGCATCGACCACCGTCTGGCCCGGCCGCACCTCGAGTCGGTCTATGATCCAGGCCAGGTGATCGTAGACTCGCTCGCTATACCGCTCGTGTGCCTTGAGCCGGATCCGTAGCTTCTCGGAGTCGCCGTACTGGTAGCGCAGGTACTCCGGGTCCGTCGCTCGCTCAGTCATGTCCGCCACCCGCTTGCATCGGCACCGTCTGACCCCCTGTCACGGCATGTCACCCGGAGCTTCGCGACGCGCCTCGAGTGGCACGATGTCGATCAGGCCCGTGTAGCGCCCGAAGTCTCCGACGTTATGGGTGAGGAGTCGGCGGATGCCATGCACCTGCATCGTGGCAACGATGTTCGCGTCGTGGTCCTGCTTACCGCTTACGCCGAACTGGTCGACGATGTGCCTGAGCGCAGCCACGACTGCCGAATTCTCGTCAAGTAACTCCTCACCTGGGTTGGCCGGGGTTCTGGTAAGCTCGCGGGTCTGATGGACCGCGACGAGCTGCTGGCGCTGGACAAGGAGGTCCTGGTCGAGCTGATCGTGCGCCTGCACGGGCGGGTCGCC
>JALYGH010000709.1 GCA_030777205.1 Chloroflexota bacterium | reverse complement strand
GTCGTCCCCGTCAAGACCTATGACGTGCGCGTCGAGGGCGGGGAGGTCCAGGTTAACGTCCCCTAACAACGACGCGGTCGAACTCGCTGCGCTCAGGATGACATTCGTGTGGTGACAACCCCGTAAGGATCTCGGCCGATGAGCTCTCACAGCGCTGATCCCGGGCACGCCCCGCTGGACGTGGCTGCGCTGAGGCGGGATTTCCCGATCCTCGCGCGACAGGTCCACGGCAAGCCGCTCGTCTACCTCGACAGCGCGGCGACGGCCCAGAAGCCGCGCCAGGTGATCGAGGCGCTCGTCGACTACTACGAGCAGACGAACGCCAACATCCACCGCGGCGTCTACGCGCTGGCCGAGGAGGCGACCGACCAGTACGAGGGCGTGCGCCGCACGGTGGCGCGCTTCATCGGCGCCAGCGGCCCGGACGAGATCATCTTCACCCGCAACACCACCGAGGCGATCAACCTGGTCGCCTACACCTGGGCGCGCGACAACATCCGGGCCGGGGACGAGATCGTCGTCACGACGATGGAACACCATTCGAACATCGTCCCCTGGCAGTGGGTCGCCCAGCAGCAGGGCGCGGTCCTGAAGTACGTCGAGTTCGGGCCGGACGGCACGATCGACCTGGAAGACGTGCGGCGGGCGATCAGTGGGCGCACGAAGCTCCTCTCGATGGTCCACGTGTCGAACTCGCTCGGGACGATGAATCCGGTCCGCGAGGTCGCCCGACTTGCGCACGCGCAGGGCGCCCTGATGCTGGTCGACGGCGCCCAGAGCGTCCCGCACCAGGCGACGGACGTCAAGGACCTCGGCTGCGACTTCCTGGCGTTCTCGTCGCACAAGATGCTCGGGCCGACCGGGGTCGGCGTCCTGTGGGGGAAGCGAGCGATCCTGAACGAGATGCGCCCGTTCCTCGGCGGCGGCGAGATGATCGAGCTGGTCGGCCGCCAGGAGACGACCTACAACGTCCTGCCCTGGAAGTACGAGGCCGGCACGCCGAACATCGCCGACGTGATCGCGTTCGGCGCGGCGATCGACTACCTCCGCACGCTCGGGATGGATCGCGTCCGCGCCCACGAGGTCAGTCTGACCCGGTACGCGCTCGGCCGCTTGAGCGAGCTGCCGGGCATTACCATTTACGGCCCGCGCGACCTGGAGAAGCGGGGCGGCGTGGTATCGTTCTCCCTGGCGGGCGTCCACCCGCATGACCTCGGGCAGGTCGTCGACTACGAGGGCGTCGCGATCCGGGCCGGCAACCACTGCTGCCAGGTCGCGATGCAGTGCCTGGACGTGCCCGGCACGGCGCGGGCGAGCTTCTACGTCTACAACACGCCGGAGGAGGTGGACGTCCTCTGCCGCGCCCTGACCTCCGCGATCGCGATGTTTTCCGACGAGGTGGCCCCTGTTGTCGCTCGATGATCTCTACAAGGAAGTGATCCTCGATCACTACCAGAACCCGCGCAACCGCGGGCAGCTCGAGGACCCGGACGTCGCCACGCGCGGCCACAACCCGCTCTGCGGCGACGAGGTCATCCTCGGCGTCAAGCTGCACGGCGACCGGATTGACGACATCGCCTTCAGCGGTCGGGGCTGCTCGATCAGCCAGGCATCGGCCTCGATGATGACCCAGGGGGTGAAGGGCCATGCGGTGGCCGAGGCCCGCGCGCTGGCGGCCGGCTTCCACGAGATGATGACCGGCAGCGGCTCGACCGACGGCCTCGGCGAGAACGAGGACATGGAGGCGCTCCAGGGCGTCAAGAAGTTCCCGGTCCGGGTGAAGTGCGCCCTGCTGCCCTGGACCGCCCTCGAAGAAGCGATCCAGACCTGGGAGGGCGCGAAGTCCGCCAAGGCGACCTGACCTGGAAGGTGGCTCGACCGGCCACCGGCTCGCCTGGCTGACGCGCCACGTCCGCCGGCCGGTTGCTCGCCTGGCGCGAGACTGGGTAGGATCGCTCCAGACGCCGATCTCGTGGACTGGAGTGGACGGGTGATCGAGCCGCCGGAGACGACCCCGCTCTCGGACTTCACGCGTAATGCGGCCGCCGCGATCCGGGGCCTGGAGGAGACCGGGCAGCCGGAGGTGCTCACCGTCGACGGGAAGCCCGCGGTGGTCGTGCAGGACGTCAAGACCTATCAACGGCTGCTCGACGCGCTCGACCGCGCGGAGGCCATCGAGGGCATTCGCCGTGGCCTCGAATCGGCCGCGCGAGGCGAAGGGCGTCCGGTCGAGGAGGCGTTCGCCGAGCTGCGCGCCAAGTACGATCTTCCGGGCGAGTGAGCTACTCGATCCTGATCCAGCCGCCGGTGGAGCGCGACGTCGAGGATGCATTCCGCTGGATCGCACGTCGTTCTCCCGAACGAGCCCGGGCATAGCGTGAGGGCGTGTTACAGTCAATCCAGACGCTCGCCGATTTCCCGCGTCGCTGTCCCCTGGCATGTGAGAACGACGACTTT
The DNA here is from genome assembly GCA_030777205.1 of Chloroflexota bacterium. Lineage (GTDB taxonomy): Bacteria > Chloroflexota > UBA6077 > UBA6077 > JACCZL01 > JALYGH01. The sequence goes on along the minus strand of JALYGH010000709.1, from coordinate 795 downwards.
GACGTCGAGGTACGGCAGCGGCTGCACGGCGACTACCGCATCCTCTTCACCGTCGACGGTGGCACGGTCAGGATCCTCCACGTGCGCCACGGGGCGCGGCGTCCGCTGACTCCGGACGAGATGTGACACCCGCGCCGGACGGGTTCCCGTCTCGCCCTGGAAACCGGGCGGGCGGCGCGCGCTACTTGAACTGGACCCGCAGCCCGTCCAGCTCCAGCCCCGAGAACTCGGTGCTCCAGGTCTCGCCGGCCTGGATCGGCAGCGCGGCGGTCAGGGTGCCGGTCGACACGATCTCGCCCGCCTGGACCGGCTCGAACTGGGGCAGCCCTTCGAGCAAGCGCTGCAGGTGCGCGAACGCCAGCAGCGGCGAGTCCAGCACGTTGGCGCCGCCGCCGCGCGCCCGCACCTCGCCGTTCCGAGATAGGGCGATCGTGAAAGTGCGCAGCTTCTCTACCAGGGCGTCGAGCTCGGCGACCGGGCGACGGGGGCCGACGAGCAACGCGCCGTGCAGCCCGAACGCCGCGGCGGTGTCGGGCGCCTTGAACGTCCAGTCCGGGAAATGGCTCTGCACGACCTCGACGCTGTGCGCAATCCAGTCGATGCAGTCGAGGATCTCGGCCTCGGTCCGGGCGCCGGCCGGCGCCCGCTTAAAGTGCAGCAGGATCTCCGGCTCGATCCGCGGCTCGGCAAGGTGGCCGATCGGCTGGCTCCCCGCGTTGCCCTCCAGGAACGTCACCGTGCTGTCGTAGACGTGGGCCCACATCGGCTCGTAGACGCCGTACTCGGGCCAGATCG
>JALYGH010000708.1 GCA_030777205.1 Chloroflexota bacterium | reverse complement strand
CCTCGGCGGCGCAGTCGAGGAGCGGCCGGATGGCCTGACCGTCCGCGGCGGGCGGCCACTTGGTGACGCGGCCTGCGAGACGTACGGCGATCACCGCCTGGCGATGAGCCTGGCCGTGGCCGGGCTGGCCGGGCCGCGGGTCGACATCTTGGGCGCCGAGTGTGCGAGCATTTCGTACCCGGACTTCTGGCGTCACGCGCGGGCGCTCGGGGGGACCGCAACCGTCGTGGAGTCAGCCTGATGGGTCTGAAGGCGTTGACGTTCCTGACCGCCGGCGAGAGCCACGGCCAGCAGCTCACGATCCTGGTCCAGAACATGCCGGCCGGGCTGGAGCTGTCGGCGGACGACATCAACGAGCAGCTTCGCCGCCGCCAGGGTGGCTACGGGCGCGGCGGGCGCCAGAAGATCGAGAAGGACCGCGTCCAGATCGTCGGCGGCGTCCGCCACGGCTACACCCTCGGCAGCCCGATCGCGCTGGTGATCCCGAACCTCGACGCGCCGAACTGGGCCGGCCGGATGGACGTCGAGAAGCCGGCCCTGGTCGAAGACGGGCTCGCGCCCGACAGCGGCAAGGTGACCCGGCTGCGGCCGGGCCACGCCGACATGGCCGGGGCGATCAAGTACGCCCACGACGACGTCCGCAACGTCCTGGAGCGCGCCAGCTCGCGCGAGACCGCCTCGCGGGTGGCGGCGGGCGCCGTGGCGCGGGTCTTCCTGCAGCACTTCGGCGTCGAGATCCGCAGCCATACGGTCCGCATCGGCCCCGTTGTCGCCGACTCGCCGTCGCACATCCGCCTCGACTACAACGGCTCGAAGAACGCGGAGATCGCCGCCTACTGGGAGCGGGTCGAGGCGTCGGAGGTCCGCTGCGGGGACGCCGACTCCTCGGCGCGGATGATCGAGGAGATCGACGCCGCCCGCAAGGCCGGCGACACCCTCGGCGGCGTCTTCGAGGTCGTCGCCTACGGGCTGCCGATCGGCCTCGGCTCCTACAGCCAGTGGGACGAGAAGCTCGACGGGCGGCTGGGCGGGGCGCTGATGAGCATCCCGTCGATCAAGGGGGTCGAGGTCGGCGACGGGTTCGGCGAGGCCGCCCGGCGCGGCTCGACGGTCCACGACGTGCTCGCCTACGATGAGCAGCGCGGCTGGTGGCGGCACACGAACAACGCCGGTGGGACCGAGGGCGGCGTCACCAACGGCGCCCCGCTCGTCGTCCGCTGCGCCGCCAAGCCTATCTCGACCCTGATCAAGCCACTGCCCTCGGTCGACCTGGCGACCCGCGAGGAAGTCCCGGCCCACTTCGAGCGGAGCGACGTCTGCGTCATCCCGGCCGCCGGGGTGGTCGGCGAGGCGATGGTCGCGCTGGTCCTGGCTGACGCGTTCCGCCAGAAGTTCGGCGGCGACAGCATGGACGAGATCGTCCGCAATTACGACGCGTATGTCAGCACCTACCGACCGGCCTAGCGCCCCGGCGGGTTCGCCGGCCCGCCCGCGGATGCGCCCGCCCTACAACATCGTGCTCGTCGGACTGAGCGGCTCCGGGAAGTCGACGGTGGCGCGGCTGCTCGCCCGCCGCCTCGGCTGGCGGCACGTCGACACCGACCGCGAGATCCAGCAGCGCGCCGGGATGGCCATCCACCAGATATTCGCCGAGCGCGGCGAAGCCGAGTTCCGGGCGCTCGAGGCGGCCGTGGTGCGGGACGTCTGCGCCGGGTCCCGCCAGGTGATCGCCACCGGCGGCGGGGCGGTCGTCGACGAGCGCAACCGCGCCGAGATGCTCGACGGCAACCTCGTCGTCTACCTCGAGAGCTCGCCGGAGGTGCTCGCCGGTCGCCTCGCCCAGAGCGTCCGCCGCGAGCCGCGCCCGCTGCTGGCCGATGCCGACCTGGTGACCCGGCTGTCCCAGTTGTCGCGGCAGCGCGAGCACCACTATCGCTGCGCCCACCACGTCGTCCGCACCGACCGCCGCACCCCCAGGGAGGTAGCCGATGTCATCGCCGACCTCGTCCGCGCCCGCTAGCTCGACCGCCGCGAGCGACGGTCCGGTCCAGATTCGCACCGGCTCGTCGCAGTACGAGGCGTGGGTCGGGGCCGGCCTGCTCGAACGCCTGCCGGAGCTCCTGGAGCGGGCGGGACTACGCGGCCGCTCGCGGGTCGTCGCCGACGAGACGGTCTGGCGCCTCCACGGCGGGGCCATCGAGGCGGCACTCCGCGACGCCGGCCGCGACGTGGCGCTGTACACGCTGCCCGGTGGCGAGGAGCACAAGACGCTGGCCGATGCCGAGCGTATGTATGACTGGCTGATCGAGGCTGGCACCGACCGCGGCGACCACGTGGTCGCAGTCGGCGGCGGCGTGATCGGCGACATGGGCGGGTTCGTCGCCGCCACGTTCCTGCGCGGCATCCCGGTCGTCCAGGTCCCGACGACGCTACTGGCCCAGGTCGATTCGAGCATCGGCGGCAAGACCGGCGTCGACCACCGCCTCGGCAAGAACCTGATCGGCGCCTTCCACCAGCCGTCGCTGGTCGTCGCGGACACCCGCTTCCTCCGCACGCTGCCCGAGCGCGAGTACCGGTCCGGCTGGGCCGAGATCGTCAAGATGGCCGTCATCATGGACGCCGACCTGTTCGCGAGGCTGGAGCGGCGGGCCGAGACACTCCTCCGGTTCGAGGACGAGGTGGCCCTGGCCCACGCCGTGCGCCGCTCGATCGAGCTGAAGGGCGAGGTCGTCGGCGCGGACGAGCGCGAGTCCGGCCTGCGCGTCATCCTGAACTACGGGCATACGATCGGGCACGCCGTGGAAGCGGCGACCGGCTACCGTCGCCTACTGCACGGCGAGGCCGTCGCCATCGGCATGGCGGG
>JALYGH010000707.1 GCA_030777205.1 Chloroflexota bacterium | reverse complement strand
CGCACGCCCCGCGTGTCGCCGTCGACCAGGTCGCCGACCGCCTCAACCGTCCGCCCGGCCACGCCCAGCGCCGTCCCGCGCCAGCCGGCGTGCGCGACGCCCACCGCGCCCGCGTCCGGATGCCAGGCGAGGATCGGGACGCAGTCCGCGTACCGCTGCATCAGCAGGAAGCCCGGGCGGTTCGTGACGAGGATGTCGGCCCGGACCGTGAGGGCGGTCGGCGCGGTGGCCGCGTCGACGACCAGGACGTCCTTGCCGTGCACCTGCGGCGTGGTCACCAGGTGCTCCGGGCGGTAGCCGAGCGCGGCCGCGAGGCGGGCGCGGTTCTCCAGCACCGCCGCCTCGTCGTCCCCGACCGACGCGCCGAGGTTGAGGCTGGCGTACGGGCCGACGCTCACGCCGCCCGCGCGCATCGACACGCCGTGGACGATCCGCGGATCGCGGAGCGACGGGAACGTGTAGAGCGGGACGGGGGCCCGGTCAGCCACCGCGCCGCGCTAGCGCTGCTGGCGCCGGCGGCGCAGGAACGGCGGGATCTCCAGCTCCGTCTCGTCGCCGCCGAACGGCGACGGCTCGTCTTCGTCGCCCAGCCCGGGGTAGCGAGGCCGCCTCGGCGCGGCTGGCAGGTAGTCGTCGGCCGGCTGGACCGTCGGCCGCGACAGGCGGCCATAGCGCGGGTCGATCGCCGCCTGGCGCTGGTCGAAGCCTGTCGCGATCAGCGTGATCGTGATCTCGTTGCCGAGCGCGGCATCGATACGGGCGCCGAAGATGATGTTCGCGTCCGGATCGGCCGCCTTGGTGATGATGTCCGCCGCCTCGCTGATCTCGGCCAGCGTCAGGTCCGCGCCGCCGGAGATGTTGAACAGGACCCCGCGCGCGCCCTCCATCGACACGTCGAGGAGCGGGCTGGCGATCGTCATCTCGGCCGCCTCGACGGCCCGCTGGTCGCCGCTGCCTCGCCCGATCGCCATCAGGGCATTGCCCGGCTCGGACATGATCGTCTTGACGTCGGCGAAGTCCACGTTGATCAGGCCGGGCTCGGTGATCAGCTCGGAGATGCCCTGGATGCCCTGGCGGAGCACGTCGTCGACGACCCCGAACGCCTGCTCGAGCGGCGTCCGCTTGTCGATCATCCCGAGCAGCTTGTCGTTCGGAATCGTGATCAGGGTGTTGACCCGCTGCTTGAGCTGGGAGATGCCCTCGTCGGCCGCCTGCATCCGCTTGCGGCCCTCGAACATGAACGGCTTGGTGACCACGCCCACCGTCAGCGCGCCAAGCTCGCGGGCGATCCCGGCCACGATCGGCGAGGCACCGGTGCCCGTGCCGCCGCCCATGCCGGCGGCGATGAACACCATGTCCGCGCCGCGCAGGATATCGTACAGCAGCTCCTGGGACTCCTCGGCGGCGCGCTGGCCGAGCTGGGGGTTGCTCCCGGCGCCCAGTCCCCGGGTCAGCTTCTCGCCGATCCTGATCCGATTGCGCGCATCGGAGCGGGCGAGCGCCTGGGCGTCCGTGTTGACCGACACGAAGTCGACGCCCTGCACCCCGGCCTGGATCATCCGGTTGACCGCGTTCGTGCCACCGCCGCCCACGCCGACTACGACGATGCGAGCCGTGCCGCCTCCGTCACCGTTCACCGTCGCCTCCCAGTCAACCGGACCGATCGTCATGCCCAAAGCCTACCACTACGGGAAGAAGCTGCGCAGCCATTCGCGGACGCGGTCGACGAGCCCGTCGCCCGGTCCGCCGCCGAATTCGTCCGCCTGGGTCAGGCCCCACTTGAGGAGCCCGAGGCTGGCGGCGAAGGCCGGGTTGCTGATCTGCTCGACCAGCCCGAACATGCCCTGCGGGGAGCCGATCCTGACCGGCGTCCCGAACACCTCGGCCGCCAGGCGGCGGATCCCCTGCATCTGGGAGGTCCCGCCGACGAGCACGATGCCGGCCGGGATCCCGCCGCCCTCGCGGCCGGCGTGGTTCAGGTCGAAGCCGGCCCGGACGAGCTGGTCGCGCACCAGCTCGAACGTCTCGTCGAGCCGCGCCTCGATGATCTCGGACAACTCCCGGCGCGAGATCGGGCCGCCGTCTCCGGCGTCGTAGGAAGCGATGTCGATCGTCCGGTCCTCTTCGATCGCCTCGGAGAGCGCGTAGCCGTGCCGGATCTTCAGCTCGTCGGCGGCGGTGAACGGCGTCCGCAGCCCGACCGCGATGTCGTTCGAGATGTGGTTGCCGCCGACCGGGACCGAGCAGACGTAGGCGACCGAGCCTTCCATGAAGACGGCGGCATCGGTCGTGCCGCCGCCCAGGTCGACGATCGCCACGCCCATGTCTTTCTCCGCGGTCGTCAGGACGGCCTCGCCGGCCGCGATCGGCTGGACCACCAGCTCGTCGATCCCGACCCCGACCTGCTCGATGCAGCGGGACAGGTTGTGGATCGAGGTCTGGGTGCCGGTCACGATCGTCGTCTCGACCTCGAGGCGGCGCCCGAGCATGCCGGCCGGATTGTTGATCCCTTCCTGGCCGTCGATGACGAAGTGGCGCGGCACGACGTGGATGACGTCGCGGTCGTGGGGCAGGTTGACCACCTTGGCCGCTTCGAGCGCCCGCTCGATGTCGTCCTCGGTGATGACGTTGTCGCTCCGGCGGACGGCGACGACGCCGTGGCTGTTCGTCGAGTTGATGTGGGCGCCGGCGATCCCGACGAACGCGCTGACGATCTTGTAGCCGGACTGCTGCTCGGCCTTCTGCACCGACGCGCCGATCGCCTGGACCGCCTCGTCGACGTCGACCACGACGCCCCGGCGCAGGCCGCGAGATGGCGTGATCCCCGCCCCGATGATCTCGAGCTGATCCTCGGGCGAGACGGCCGCGATCAGGGTGCACACCTTGGTCGTGCCGACGTCAATGCCGACGACGATCCGCTCACGCGCCATCGGTCAGCCTTTGGCCACTCACCAGCCCTCGGACCATCCCCAGATCCGTACCCCTCGTCACCGTACATACGGGCGGTCTTTGAACCGCACGTCGATCAGCTCCGCCCGCTGCCCCTGCCGTTCCAGCTCGCGCCGCACGGCCCCCAGCGCCGTGACCTTCCACTCGAGTTCGTCGCCACGCCCGAACACGACCCGCAGGCCCGAATCGGCGATGACCGTCACACCAGCGTCCGCACTATACTCGAACTCGCGTGGCGAGAGCCCAGCCGCCCGGGGCAACAGTTCCTGGAGTCGGAACAACGTCGCGAGCGCCTCTCGATCGATGCTCGCGCCGGGCGCCAGACTGGGCGCCCCAACGTCCCGCAGCGCGGGGAGCGCCGGCGGGGTCGGCACCGAGCGGAGCACCCGCCCCTCGCCGTCCACCAGCCAGGGGACGTCGCCGCTGAGCCAGACGGCTACCGGCGACCGCTCGCCGATCCGGACCTCGACTCGGTTCGGGAGGTACGCCCCCGCCTCGACCGACTCGATCGCCGGCACGGACTGCAGTCGCCGCGCGATCTCCTCCTGTCTGAGCCAGAAGATATTGACACCCGAGACGGACGCGGCCGCCTCGACCTCGCTACTCGACAGCAGCCGAGTCCCGCTGACGACCACCGAGGTGATCCTGAAGTTGTCCGAGGCGGCGACATGATACAGCAGCCCGGAAGCCCCGAACAACAGGATCAGGGCTACGAGTCTGCTCACCACCCAGGCCATTGCCACCTCCGGCCGCGCGCTGCCGCGCCCATCGGCGGTCCCGGTCGCGACATCCGGGTGCAGCTGTCCGGTGTGCCGCCGGCCGCGGGAGCGCTCATCCCGCTCGCCGCCCCGGTTCGCCGTCCGGCCCGTCCAGTGCCGCGAGCAGCTCCTGGCGCCAGGCGCCCACGAGCTGCACTTCCGGCCGGAGCCAGACGCCGAATCGCTCCCAGACGGTCTGCTGGGCGCGGTGGAGGAGGCAGTAGACATCGGTTGCCGTCGCCCCGCCGGTGTTCACGATGAAGTTGGCGTGGTGGCCGGAGATTTCGGCGCCGCCGCATCGCTCGCCCTTCAGCCCGGCGGCCTCGACCAGTCGCCCGGCGTAATCGCCGGGCGGGTTGGCGAAGATGCTGCCGGCGCTGAGCTGGCGCGGCTGGGTGGCGCTCCGCGTCGCCTGCTGCTCGACGATCCGGCTCGATGCCTGGATCGGATCCACCCGCCGCACGGCGCAGCGCACCGACGTCACGAGGATCGGCCCCAGCTCGCCGCGCTTCAGCACGCTGGCACGGTACTCGTAGCGAAGGTCGGCGTTGGTCAGCGTGCGCGGCTCGCCACCGGCCGTCACGAGGTCGAGGTCGATCAGGGTATTGGCCATCGACGAGTCGAAGGCGCCGGCGTTGTTGACGGCCGCGCCGCCGATCGTCCCCGGCACCGTCGCGCCCCACTCGAGCCCGCCCCAGCCCTGGCGGGCTAGTCGACGGGCCAGGTTCCCGACCGGGGCGCCGGCCGCGGCGACCAGGACGCCGGTGCCGTCGCCGCCGTCGACGACCTCGAACCCGGTCGCCGCGTACTTGACCACGAGCCCGTCGAACCCGCCATCCGCGATCAGCAAGTTCGAGCCGCCGCCGATCACGAGCACGGCGACGCCGGCTCGCGCCGCCGCCAGGGCGCGGATGCAGATCCGGGGCTCCTCGGCGGCGACGAAGTACCGCGCCGGACCGCCGACCCGCAGGGAGGTGTGGCGGGCGAGGGGCACGGATCGTTCGAGGCGATCGCCGAGAGCGGCCAGGGCGCTCATCGACTCGCCTCGGGCCCGCGCACCGGCTCCGCCGCCGGGGCGTCGGTGGTCTCGTCCACGAGTTGCGCGGCCAGTCGGTCCGCGACGGCGGTGACGTCGCCGGCCCCGAGCGCGAGGATCAGCGTCCCCGGACGGAGCTCCTCACCGACCAGCAGCGCGTGCGCCGCGTCGAGGGAGTCGACGGAGCACGCGTCCCGGTGCCCCATCCGGTCCACGAGGTCACTCGACGTAACGGTAGGCGCTCCAAGCTCCCGGCCGGCCGGTTGATAGATCGGCGCCAGGATCACGCGGTCGGCGTCGCCGAACGCGGCGGCGAAGTCGTCGAGCAGGGCCGCCGTGCGATGGGTCGTATGCGGCTGGAAGACGGCGACGACGCGCCCGGCGTGCGCCTCGCGCGCGGCCCGCAGGGTGGCCCGCACGGCGGTCGGGTGGTGCGCATAGTCGTCCACCACCCAGACGCCGGCGCGGGGGGCGCGCGTTTTGAAGCGCCGCCGCGTCCCCTTGAAG
>JALYGH010000706.1 GCA_030777205.1 Chloroflexota bacterium | reverse complement strand
CTGCCGACCGCCGGCTTCCGCCTGCCGCGCTCGGTCCCGACCCGAGACGGCGCCTGGCTCGCGCCCGACGGCTGGATCGCGACGACCTACGTCCCGGGCCGCCACGCCACGGCCGAGGACGTGCCGGCCTGCCTCGCGGCGATCCGGGCGCTGCACGAGGCGCTCCGCACGGTCCCGAAGCATCCCCTCCTCGACCGCAACAACTCGGTCTGTGGCCACGCCGACCGGGCCTGATGGGGCGCCCCGTCGCGCGACTGTCCCCGCGCCGGTCGCCCCGCTCGTGGACGCGCTCTACGCGCTGCGCAGGCCGGTGGGCGCCTGCACGAGCAGCTCATCCACGGCGACCTGAACCCGGAGAACGTCCTGATCGCGCCCGGCCGGCCGCCGGCGTTCCTCGCTACCCCTTCACGGCGCCGGCCGTGAGGCCCGCGACGTAGTACTCGACGAAGAACGAGTAGATCAGCGCGACCGGGACCGACCCGAGCAGCGCGCCGGCCATCAGCGAGCCCCAGAAGAAGACGTCGCCGCGGATCAGCTCGTTCACCACGCCGACCGGGAGCGTCTTCATCGGCGTCGTCGTGATGAACACCAGCGCGTAGATGAACTCGTTCCAGGACAAGGTGAAGGCGAAGATGCCGGCCGACAGGATGCCCGGCATCGCCAGCGGCAGGACGATCTCGACCATCGCTCGCAGGCGGCTCGACCCGTCGATCATCGCGCTCTCTTCGAGCTCCTTGGGGATGCTCTTGAAGTAGCCCATCAGGAGCCAGGTGCAGAACGGAATCAGGAACGTCGGGTAGGTCAGGATCAGCGCCCAGTACGTGTCCGCGACGTTCAGCGACTTGATGACGTCGAACATCGGGATGAACAGCAGCGTCTGGGGCACCAGGTAGCTGATGAACACCGCGACGCCGAGGACGCCGGCGCCCACGAAGCGCAGCCGCGCCAGCGCGTAGCCCGCCAGGATGCCGAACACCAGCGAGATCGCCGTCGAGGCGACCGCTACGATCAAGGTGTTCATCAACCAGCGGGCGTAGAGGGTCTTCTCGAACAGGTACAGGTAGTGGTCGAGGGTCGGGCTGAAGACCCAGAACGGGAAGACCCGCAGGTTGTACAGCTCGTTGTTCGGCTTCAGGGATGCCACGAGCATCCAGTAGAAGGGGAACAACGTGAGGACGACGAACAGGATCAGCGGCAGCCAGAACGTGAAGAGCCGCTTGATCGGGCTGGATCGATCGACGCCGACGCCCTGCGTCGGCCGGGTAGTCTCGACGGCGACGCTCATTGGGCGGTCTCCCGGCGCTGGTACCACAGGGTGAGGATGACGAGCGCGGCCATGAAGGGGAACATCCAGAGCGAGATCGCCGCGCCCATGCTCAGCTCGCCGGCCGTCATGCCGATCTGGTACGCCAGCGTGGCGAGCAGATGGGTGCTGTTGGTCGGACCGCCGCGCGTCAGGACGTAGACGAGCTGGAAGTCGGCGAACGTCCAGATGACCGAGAACAGGGTCACGATCGTCAAGACTGGCATCATCAGCGGCAGGGTGATGTGCTTGAAGCGCTGCAAGGCGCTCGCGCCGTCGATGGCGGCCGCCTCGTAGAGGTCCTGCGAGATCGTCTGGAGCGCGGCGAGCAGCGAGATCGCGAAGAACGGCGTCCCGCGCCAGATGTTGACCGCGATCACCGAGCCCATCGCGAGGGTAGGGTCGCCGAGGAAGGGGATGTTGGTGCGGATCAGCCCCATGTTCTTCAGCGCCCAGGAGATGATGCCGTAGGTCGAGTCGAAGATCCAGAGCCAGGCGAGCGTCGAGAGTGCCGTCGGGATGATCCAGGGCAGCAGCAGGCCGGCCCGGACCAGGTTCTTGAGCGGGAAGTGCTGGTTCATCAGAAGGGCCAGCGCCATCCCGAGCGCCAGCTTGAAGATGGTCGTGATGATCGTATAGACGAACGTGTTCTGGAGGGCTCGTTGGAAGATCCCATCCTGGGCGTTGCGGATGAAATTGTTGAGCCCGACGAACTGGCCCGGCACGCCGATCCGCGCGTCGACCAGGCTGTACCAGATTCCCAGGAAGAACGGGTAGGCGATGAACAGGGTGAGGATGATCACCGCCGGGGCCATCAGGATCAGGCCGAGGCTGTTCTCGCGCTCGAGGAGGTCGCCGAAGCGGGACCGCGCGGGGGCGCGCGCGCCGACGACGACGCCAGGGGTCACACGAGAGCTCATCGCCTTCCCTCCTCCGCCGCCGCCCGGGCTGACGGGCGGCGGCATCTGCGGGGCGCTCCAGACACCCCTACCCGTAGATCTCGCGGAGCTCGCGCTCCGCCTGCGTAACCGATGCCTCGGCCGGCGTACCCTGGGCGGCGCGCGCGAACATGTCGACGATGATGTACTTGGACTGAGCCAGGCCGGCCTTCTGGTTGTACGGTCCGGCGAAGCCCGGGACGCGCGACTGCGCGGCCGCGCCCTTGAACACCTGGACGACCGGCGGGAACTTGTTCCAGGGAGCGGTCTCCTCCTGCTTCTCGCCGACGCCGCCGACGAAGCTGTTGTTCACCTCGAACCACGGCATCCAGGTCTCGTCGGTGATCGCCCAGCGCAGGAACTCCTTCGCCCCGTCGACGTTCCTGCTGTACTTCATGATCGCGTAGTTGTGGTTCAGCAAGAACAGGGACGCGCCCCTCGGACCGGCCGGCATCAGGTTGAGCGCGATGTCGTCGAAGAATGGCACTTTCTGGTCCCGCGCGGCCCACCAGATGCTCGCCCCGTTTACCGTCGCCGAGATCGTCTCGGCCAGGAACGCGCGGTTGTTCGACGAGTCGTCCCAGCCGAGTCCGGTCTCGTCGAAGGAGGTCCGCCAGGCGTTCGCCATCGCCGTGACGGCGGCGATCGTCTCCGGCGAGTTGATCGCCACCCGACCGTTCTGGTCGACTTCCTGGCCGCCGTAGGCCCAGAGCATGGGGTACACCCAGGTCGGCGGGTCGCCGAAGCTGTGCGAGAGGGCCTGGCCGAGCGGGTGGCCGTTCTGCTTCAGCCGCTGACCGACCTCGAACAACTCGTCGAACGTCCGCGGGAACTGGGACGCGCCGGCCTCCTGGAACCAGGACTTCCGCCAGTGGATCGCGTTCGGGACGGTGTGGTGCGGCATGGCCAGCCACTTGCCGTCCACGTTGGCGGTCGCCTCGAGCCCGCCGAAGATGGTACCGGTGATCGACCGAGCATAGTCCATCACGTCGGAGACGTCGACGACCGAGTCCTGATAGAGGTGGGCCCAGTTGTACTGGAACAGCACGAGGTCCGGGCCGCTGCCCGACTGGATCGCGGCGGCGATCTTCGGCTGGAGGTCGTTGGCATTCACGAACTCCACCGAGACGTTGATCCCGGTCTTCTGCGTGAAGTCGTCCGATATCTGCTTCCGGAAGAACTCGTCGGCGGCCGGCACGAAGCTCTGCCACTGCAGGATCGAGAGGGTCGTGCCCTTTAGGGCGGGGTTGGATCCGATCGGCTTGGCCGCCGGAGCGGCGGCCGCGGGTGACGCGCCGGCGGCCGGCGAGGC
>JALYGH010000705.1 GCA_030777205.1 Chloroflexota bacterium | reverse complement strand
GCCAGCCGGCCGCGTCCACGACACCCTGGACAGCCGGGCTCACGACCAGTGCACCGGCCCCCTGTCCCATGAAGGCGATCCCGAACGCCGTCGCGAAGCGCGGGCCGGCCCGCAACGAGAGGACCTTAATGACCGTGATGAAGCCGACGCCGGGCGAGCCGATGCCGTTCGTCAGGATGAACGCGACGTAAAGGTGCCACAGCTCGGTGGCGGAGGCGGCGGTCACCATACCGGCCGTCAGGCACGCCGACCCGACCAGCATCGAGAAACGGCAGCCGAAACGGTCGAGGACGACGCCGGCGACGACGGCCATCGGCGCGTACACGAACAGCCCGGCCGAGAAGGCGCCGGTCACCTCGGCGACCGTCCAGCCCATATCGGCGACGATGCGCGGATACAGCACGGCGAAGCCGGTCCGCGCGCCCATGACGAAGAACATCGCCATGAAGCACAGGGCGACGGCGGACCAGGGGAGGGGCGGGAGCGCGGGCGGCGCGAGCGTCGCCGTGGGCGGTGCGGATGCCGAGCGCACGCCCCTACTGTAGCCGGGATGCGCGGCCGGCGGCGCGCCCCGGTGTATCGAGCCGGCACTGTGCCCGCCCGAGCCCCGGCAGATCGAGTCACCGGCATTCCTATAATGACCCAGATATCTTTGGAAGGCGGTGCCCATGGCCGAGCCAGACGAGCGGAGCCGCGCGATCATCGACGGCATCGAGGCGATAGATCCGCGCTACGTCCTCCATCTGCCCAGCAGCACGCTAGTCCACATCATCAATCACGTGCTCGATCGGCCGAACACCGTGGCCTTCCCAATCCCGCGCGAGGAGGAGGGGGTCGGCATCCTGTCCGGCCTTGAGCTGGCCGGGGCGAAGGCGCTCGCGATCATTCAGGACAACGGGGTCGGGAACCTGCTCACCGCCCTGACGACCTTCCCGCTGGCGTACCACATCCCGCAGTTCTACATCGTCTCCCAGCGCGGCGGGCTGAACGAGTACAACTCGATGATCCACGTCATCTGCGAGAAGGTCGAGGGCATCCTCGACGCCGCCAACGTCCGCTACTTCACGCTGGACGGCCGCACGCCGATCGAGCAGTGGGCGCCGGCGGTCGTGAAAGCGTACGAGTACAGCCGAGTGACGCACCGCCCCACGATGCTGCTCGTCAACCTGATGGGAGGCTGAGCGTGGCCGACGAGTTCACGCGAATGGAAGCGCTCAAGGTCATTGACGCGGTCTTCCCGGACGACCCGGTCGTGGTCAACGTCGGGGCGACGATCCGCGAGATGGTGGCGGCCGTCGGCAACAAGCCGAACCACCTGCACGTCCTCGACTCGATGGGGCTGCCCCCGGCGATCGGGCTCGGCCTCGCCGTCGGGCTGGCCGACTCGCGCTTCGGGAAGGTCGTCACGATCGAAGGCGACGGCGGTCTGCTGATGGGCTTCTCGGCGCTCTCGACGATCGGCATGCTGCGCCCGGAGAAACTCGTTCTGGTCGTTATCGACAACGGGACGTACGGCTCGACGGGCAACCAGCCGACGGCCGCCGAGCACACCGACTTCGCCGGCGTGGCGCGCGCGTGCGGGATGGAGGCGCGGGAGGTCGAGACGGCCGAGGACCTGCGGCGGGTCCTGGAAGAGTCGAAGTCGCTGCGGGCGCCGCTGCTCGTCCGGGCGCGGGTCAGCACGCGCACGGCGAAAACGCCGTACTTCCTGAAGGATCCGGTCGTCCTCGCCGACACGTTCCGCCGCTACATCAGCTCCGAGGTGGCGTAGGAGCCAAGCGGGCGGGCGGCCCGGAGGCTGGGCCGCCCGCCGTTGGCTGGCGAGTCACGCGATGACGAACGAGGATTCCGAACGCCGATGGACGCGCGCGACCTGTTCGCGGCCGAGCTGGAGCGTGACGAGGCCGAGATCGACCTCGGGCGCGCGGCGCTGCTCTTCGCCCGGGTTGAGTATCCCGATCTCGACGTCGACGCCTACCTCTGCCGCTTCGACGTCATGGCGGCCGACATGCGGCCGCGAATCGGGGATGGGGACGAGCCGGGGCGGGTCGTCGGGACGATCGCGGAGTACCTGTTCCGGGAGCGCGGTTTCGCCGGCAACGAGGCCGACTACTACGACGCCCGCAACAGCTACCTGAACGACGTGCTGGACCGCCGCCTCGGCATCCCGATCTCGCTTTCCGCGATCTACCTCGAGCTGGGCAAGCGTCTCGGCCTGCCCTTCGAGGGCGTCGGATTGCCGGGCCACTTCCTCGTGCGCCTGGCGCACCCGTTCCTGCCGGTCCTGGTCGATCCGTTCAGCCAGGGCAAGCTGGTGACCGAGGACGAGTGCCTGGCGCGGCTGAGGGCGCTCCACGGCGACCGGGTCGAGCTGACCCCATCGATGCTGCGGCCGGTCGGGACGCGGGCGATCCTCTTCCGCATGTTGACCAACCTGAAGGGTGTCTACGCGCGCCAGGAGGACTACGCTCGCGCCGTCCGCACGATCGGCTTGATGCTGCTCGTCGAGCCGGCGGCCGTCGCGGAGTACCGAGATCGCGGGCTGTTGCGCTTCCGGATGGGCGATTTGAAGAACGCGCGGCCCGACCTCGAGTACTACCTGGAGCTGCTACCCGAGGCGCCCGACGCGGGCGCTATTCGCGAGCAGCTCGCGCTGGTCGAGCGACTCTATACGATGAGGAACTGACCCGCCGATGTACGGACCGATCGTCACCGATCATTTCCGCAACCCGCGCAACCTCGGCCGACTGGATGCCCCGGATGGAGTCGGCCAGGTCGACGACCCCGGCACGGACACCTTCGTGACGGTCAACGTCAGGCTCGAACGGTCGGCGGCCGGCGGGGCGACCATCGCCGAGGCGCGCTTCCGAGCGCTGGGGTGCAGCGCCTGTATCGCGACCGGTAGCATGGCGACGGAGCTGGCTCGCGGGCACACGGTCAACGAGGCGCTCGCGATCGACGCCGCTGCCATCCTCGCGGCGCTCGCGCACGGCATCCCCGAGGACCAGCGCTACTGCGCCGACCTCGCCGCCCGCGCCCTCCACCAGGCGCTGATGGCGGCCAGCGACGCGGCAAGCCGGTCGTAAGTCGCGACGACGGTGACCGCCCCGGGACTCGGAGGTGCCTCGCCATCCGGTGCTAGGCGTAGCCTGGCGACACGGGCACGTCCGTCTGATAGCCGGCGGACGAGCTCCGTTGTCCGTGGTGCCTCGGATGGGGCGCCGGATCGTCAGGACGAGGTCGCGGTGAGGTCATCGCGGGGAAGTACGCGCTTACGGGTTGACGCCACCTGGCCGGGTCGGCTTTGATCGCCGGCGGACTCTCGGGCCGGCCGGGCAGATCCGGCCGGCCCCGACAGGCGAGGCGAGGCATGCGAGCACGGGTGCGCGACACGGAGCTGTTCTTCGACATCGAGGGGGCGGCCCTCGTTCCCGACGGCCCGCGGATGGCGGAGCGGCCGGTCGCGTTCCTCCTCCACGGCGGGCCGGGCGGCGACCATACGACGTTCAAGCCGACGTTCTCGCCGCTCGCCGAGCGGATGCAGCTCGTGTACGTCGACCACCGCGGCCAGGGGCGCTCGGCGCGCGGGCCGAAAGAGACCTACACCCTCGACAACAACGTCGAGGACATCGAGGCACTTCGGCAGTATCTGGGGCTCGGGCCAATCGTCGTCATCGGCGTCTCGTACGGGGGCATGGTCGCGCTCACCTACGCGTCCCGCTATCCGGACAGCGTGTCTCACCTGGTCGCCGTCGTGACGTCCCCGAGCTACCGCTTCCTGGAGCTCGCGAAAGGGATCGTCGCCGAGCGCGGGACCGAGGCGCAGCGGGCGATGGCCGAGATCCTCTGGGCCGGGGCCTTCGAGAGCGAGGAGCAGCTCCGCGAGTACTACGACGTGATGGGGCCGCTCTACTCGCTGAAGTACGACGCCGAGAAGGCCCGCGAGCGGCGCCGGCGCGGCATCCTCTCGCCGGACGCGATCAACGAGGGCTTCGGGGGCTTCCTGCGGACCTGGGACGTCACGCCGGACCTGCCGAGGATCACGGCACCGACGCTGGTCATCGCCGGTCGCCACGACTGGATCTGCCCGCCGGAGCTGTCGGAGCTGATCGCGAGCAAGATCCCGAACGCCGACCTGCGCGTCTTCGAGCAGAGCGCGCATTCGGTGGCGACCGACGAGCCCGAGGCGTTCGTCGACGTCATCAAGGGCTTCGTGACCTACAACCGCGGGGCGCGCCGGTAGGCCGGAAGTGTCAGCGCGGGCCTCGGGCCGGCCTCGCTCGCCGACCCGGTCGCCAACTTCGCCGCCCGCGCCAAACCCGTCGGCATCCTCAAGCGCGCGCCGGGCGGGTCGGCGCGCCGACCTCACCTTGACAACCGCCTCAGGTCCTTAACTTGGGACCAGTACCACTAGGCATGGTTCAGATCGGACCGATCTGAACCATGCCTTACCCAACCTCCGGTGTAAAACTTTCGTCGTGGTCAGGGCAACGGTGCAGCAGCCGGCCGGCGCCGCTACTGCCTGTTCGGTGCCGCCTGGATCGCCCGCCAGACCTTGAGGGACGAGGCAGGCATGTCGAGGTCGTCGATGCCGAGCTGGTGCAGGGCGTCCACCACGGCGCTCCGCAGGGCCGGCGTGCTGCCGATCGTGCCGGCCTCGCCGACGCCCTTCACCCCGAGCGGGTTGCGGTCGGTCGTGGTGACGGTCCGATCGAGCTCGAACATCGGCATCATGTGGGCAGTCGGGACGGCGTAGTCGCCGAGCGTGCCGGTCACGAGCTGGCCGTTCTCATCGTAGACGACTTCCTCGCTGAGCGCCTGGGCGACACCCTGGACAATCCCGCCGTGGCGCTGGCCGTCGAGGATCAGCGGGTTGATGACGTTGCCGACGTCGTCGACAGCGATGAAGCGTCGCAGGTGGACCCGGCCGGTGTCCTTGTCGATGTCGACGACCGCGACGTGGACGCCGAACGGGAACACCGAGTCGGCCGGCTTGAAGAAGCGCGTCGCCTCGAGGCCCGGCTCGTCGCCCGGGGGCACGTTGCCGCCGTACGCCGCGCCGGCGATCTTGGCGAGGGTGATCGTCTTCTCCGGCGCGCCGCGGACGGTGAAGCCCTCCATACTGACCTCGATGTCCTCGACCGAGGCCTCGAGCAGGTTGGCCGCGATGCGGGCCGCCTTGCTCCGAACTTGATCGGTGGCCATCACCATCGCGCCGCCGCCGACGGCCGCGCTACGGCTACCGAACGTGCCGACGCCGGTCTGGGTCATGGCCGTGTCGCCGTGGAGGACGACGATGTCGTCGATATCGACGCCGAGCGAGTCGGCGACGATCTGGGCCATCGACGTTTCGGTGCCCTGACCGTGCGGCGAGGTCCCGGTGTGGACCATCACCTTGCCGCTGGCCTCGACGCGCACGGTGGCGCTCTCCCAGGGACCGAAGCCGCAGATCTCCACGTACGACGCGATGCCGATGCCCATCAGCTCGCCCCGTGCGAGCTTGTCCTGCTGCTCCTGGCGGAGCCGCCGGTAACCGGCCACCTCGAGCGCCTTGTCGAGCGCGCCCTCGTAGTTGCCGGTGTCATAGTTGGCGCCGAACGGCGTCTTGTACGGGAACTGATCCGGCTTGACGAAGTTGACCCGCCGCACCTCGGCCGGATCAAGGCCGAGCTCATGGGCGACCTTGTCCATCGTGCATTCGAGGAGGTAGGTGGCCTCGGGCCGGCCGGCTCCGCGGTAGGCGCCAACCGGCGTCTTGTTGGTCAGCACGCCCTTGAGCTCGAAGGCGACGTTCTGGACGTCGTAGTTGCCCGGCAGCATCATGCCGGTCAGCATGCCCATCAGCGGCGAGAGGTACTGGTAGTACGCGCCGATGTCGCAGATCGCCGTCACCCGTAGCGCCGTTACTCGGCCGTCGTTCCGGCAGGCCGCCTCGACGATGTCGACCTGGCCGCGGCCGTGCATCGCCGCCTGAAAGTTCTCGCTGCGCGTCTCCGACCACTTGACCGGCCGGTTCAGGCGCATCGCCATGATCGCCGTCAGCGCCTCCTCGGGCGCGACGTCAACCTTGTTGCCGAAGCCGCCGCCCACCTCCGGCGCGATTGCGCGCACCTTGTTCTCGGGAATACCGAGGAGGATCGCCAGCTTCGTCTTGAGGGCGTGCGGGATCTGGGTAGAGGCCCAGATGGTCAACTCGCCGGAATCGCCGGGGCGGCCGGGGCGCCACTCGGCCAGGGCGCCGCGGGTCTCCATCGCGACCGGCAGGACGCGCTGGTTGACGACCCGCAGCTTCACGACGCGATCGGCCGACTGGAACGCGCCGTCGACGTCGCCATGGGTCAGCGACTGCGTATGGCCGAGGTTCGTGCCGAACTCTTCGTAGATGAGCGGCGAGCCCGGCTCGAGCGCCTGCTCCGGATCGACGATGGCCGGCAGGGGGTCGTAGTCGACCTCGACCAGCGCGGCGGCGTCGCGGGCGGCGTAGCGCGTCTCGGCCACGACGGCGGCCACGAGGTCCCCGACGTAGCGCACCTTGTCCCCGTTGAGCGCCCGCCGCGGCGCGTCCTTGTAGTTCTCGAATGGCTCGGGCCCGAACTCGTATGGCAGCGGGCCGGTAGTCGCGCCCTCGATGTCGTTGGCCGTGACGATCGCGACCACGCCGGGGACCTTCATGGCCTCGGTCGTGTCGATCCCATTGATCTTCGCGTGGCCGTATGGGCTCCGCACGAACGCGATATGGGCCATGCCCGAAAGCTGGATGTCGTCGACATACTGCGAGGTGCCGGTGATCAGGCGGGGGTCCTCGCGGCGCTTGATCGGCTGACCAAGCAGCTTCGGAATGGGAGCGGCCATCGCCATCGGTGTTCGCCTCCAGTCGTAGTGACCGTCGTGTGAGCGGGATCGGGCAGGGCCCCGAACTTGGTGTGCCCTGGGAGAATCATCGTAGCGTGTTGCCCGGTTCTTCTCAAGTCTAGTCTCGTGCCCGTGCACGCCGGCCCGGTAGGCCGCCTGGGAAGGCCGCGCCCGGCTCGCGCCTGATCGACGGCAGAACGACCCGGCGCCGACCGAGACGACAGCGGGCGGCAGTGGCGTCACGTCGGGAGCCGGGTCCCGATCGCCGGAGACGGAAGTCGGACGCCCTCGTGCTCGAGGAACCAGCGCTTGCGGTGCAGGCCGCCCGAGTAACCAATCAGCGTCCCCGCGGCACTGACGAGCCGGTGGCAGGGGATGACCAGGCAGATCGGGTTGCGCGCGTTCGCGGCGCCGACGGCCCGCGCTGCCCCGGAGCGGCCGAGGCGCGCTGCAAGCGCGCCGTACGTCGTCGTGGTGCCCGGCCGAATGTCCTGCAACGCCGACCAGACGACTCGCTGGAAGGGCGTCCCGCCGGGGTCGACCGGTATATCGTCGATGGCGCGCAGGTCGCCGGCGAGGTACGCCCGCACCCGGCTCGAATAGCCGTTCGGGTCCGCCTCCTCGGCCAGCGCCGCCCCCGGATACCGCGCGAGCAGCGGGCCAAGCAGCCGGTCGCGACACTCGTGGAAGTCGAGCGCGCAGAGCGCAGCGGGCGTGGCGACGAGCGTCAGCACGCCGATCGGGGACTCGATCTCGTCGACGCGCAAAATCACGGTAGCCTCCAGAGGCGCGGTCGCCCGTTGTACCGCGCCGCGCCCTATCGCTCCAACCCCAGCACGGCCCATTGGTTGCGTCCGCCCGCTTCGCCCCCTCGAGACCGACCATGGTGGCACTGAGGCCCGGGCACGGTCAGGCGACTGTCGGGGTGAGCGCGCCGTCGAAGCCGAGCCGTTCGAGGCCGTCAACGGAGCGGAGCAGGAGCCGGTCGCCGTTGCGGCACTCGACGTCCTCGAAGCCGAGGTCGACGGAGGCGGTCTTGCGGGCGAGGACGATGTAACTGACGCGAATGATTGTGTGGGCGTCGGCCGCCGCGACGCTCGGCCGGCCTCGTGCCGATCCCCGGCCCGCCGAGTCTGCGGCACCGACCGATCAAGCGTGGATCGCGATTGGCGAGCGGCGGTTAACACTACTCTGGCGTGATGTGTGCGGGCCTGTTCTGCAAGGGAGCAGGCCATGCAGATCGTCGTAGGGGAAGTCGAGAGCGAGGCGCTGGAACAGTTCGTGGAGCAGTTCCGGGG
>JALYGH010000704.1 GCA_030777205.1 Chloroflexota bacterium | reverse complement strand
TTTCGGCACACGGCGAGCCAAACGCCGCGGTGATTGGCTGGTTGGGCACCTATGCAGTAGCTGAGCCTGGCTTGCGACTGGGCGCCCATGCGACGGTCCTCCTCGACGCTCGCAACGAGGTTCAGCCTGACGCGATCCTCTTCCGTGAGGAGCCCGGCGGGCCGCGCCTGAGCCCAGATGACTACGTCGAGGGGGCACCGCAGCTCGTCGTGGAGGTGGCCGCCAGCAGTGCCTCGTACGACCTCCACGAGAAGGAGGCGTACCGCCGCAACGGCGTCCGCGAGTACGTCGTCTGGCGCGTGCTCGATCAAGCTCTCGACTGGTTCGAGCTGCGCGACGGGGTCTACGTTCGCCGCGAGCCCGACGCGGACGGCGTCATCGAAAGCGCCACCTTCCCGGGGCTTCGCCTGCACGTCCCGAGCTTGCTCGCCGGCGACGCCGCCGGCGTGCTCGCGGCCGTCCGCCCGAGTGGCACGCCCCGATGAGCGGGGGGGTCGTACCGTGACCGCACAGCCCGACCGGGGGCAGATCGCGACGACCCGCTGGGATCCGGACCTTTACCGAAAGTTCTCCGACCACCGGCTGCGACCCGCCCTCGAGCTCCTCGACCGCGTCCCGCTGGCCTCGCCGGGCCTTATCTACGATCTCGGCTGCGGGACCGGCGAAGTGACGCGGCTCATCGCCGAGCGCTGGCCGGCCGCGAGGGTCTACGGGCTCGATAATTCCGCCCAGATGCTGGAGAAGGCGGCCGGCCAGCCCAGCAGCGTGCGCTGGAGCGAGGGAGATGTCCGCACCTGGCAACCGGACGAGCCGCCTGACCTGATCTACTCCAATGCCGCGCTGCAGTGGGTCGGCGAGCACGAGCGGCTCTTCCCGCGCCTGCTTGGATTCCTGCGCGCGGGCGGCTGCCTCGCCGTCCAGATGCCCCTGAGCTGGGACGCCCCGTCGCACCGCTTGATGCGCGAGACGCTGGCGAGCGGCGGCCCTGGCGGGACGGCCCTCGGTACGCCAGAGCTCGCCCGCGCCGTCGCGCGCAAGTGGGTCGCGGACGCCGAGGAGTACTACGACCTGCTCGCGGGACGCGCCACGAGCCTGGACATCTGGGAATCCGAGTACCTGCAAGTCCTCGCGGGCGACGATCCCGTACTCGAGTGGGTGAAGGGCACCGGGCTGCGCCCGATCCTGAGCGGCCTCGACGACGCCGAGCGCGAGGCATTCATCGCCGAGTACCGCCGCCGCCTGCGCGCCGCCTATCCCGCCAGGTCCGACGGCCGCACTCTCTACCCGTTCCGGCGCCTCTTCATCGTCGCGACGGCGTGAGCGACGCCGGACCGTCCGGCGCGGTCTGACCGGTTTCGGTCTCGGCCTCCCGCGCTGCGCAGTCGAGCGCGGCGATCTGCGCCCGGAGCGGTCCCCGGCTACCGGGCGGCACGAGGGCCGCCATCCGGCGCAGCGTACCGAGCAGGTATGCCACGAAGGTCGGATCGCCCGAGCCATAGTGGCGGATCTGGTCGAAGGCGAGCCGCACCGCGCTCGCGAATGACGTGCCCTTGGCGATGAGGCGCACGCGGCCGTCTTCGCCGCGTCTGGGATGGTTCCGCGTGTCGCGGCCGGCCAGGACGATCAGGACCTGGGCGAGGTGATCGACGTACTGACGCGCGGTGGTCGGGTCGTTCACGCCCGGCGAGAGGGCGCGGATCGCGATATCGGCGAGCTGCTGGATGCCGAACTCGACGTCGTGCTGTAACGTCCGTTCGGGACCGAGCACAATCGCCGCTCACACCCCTTCCACGAGCTCCGGCGTCGCGACGGCCGGCGGCGCCATGCTGGCAAGCGGCGCGCCCGGTACGACGAAATCTCCGACACCCTGCTCGAGGCGAATGGTCAGGCGCATTTCCTCGCCGCGGGCAATGAGGGAGTCCTCGTCGATCGCCTGCACGTACCCCGCGCCATCCTCGGCCGCCGACCGAACGGTCCGCAAGACGAGCAGGGCGTAGGTGAAGGTGCTGATGAAGACGCCGAGCACGACGTAATTGGCGCGGTCGCCGATGAAATGATGCAAGACCCTCGGCGTGAGCTGACTCGACGCGAGTTGCATCGCCACCATCGTGATCGAGAAGGCGACGCCCGCGACGGTGATCGTCGTGCTGGCGATGGAAGTAAGGACGCCGCGAGCGCCCTCGGCTCCACCCCCGAACGTGACATACGACTACAGAGGCCCGGATGTGTCGAGCAGCGCGTCTAGCTGCGCTATGTCAAGGGACGGCGCGACGGCCGTCAGCGTCATTGCGGCCGGCACGAGCCACAGGCTGTTTCGGACACTCGCCCACAAGGTTCCGAGTCTGGCCGACAGCGCCGCCTCCGGCACCGCGCTCGCGGACCGCGGCGCGCTCGCAGGCCCTGCAACGCACGGAGCATGCTGGTAGTTCGTGGATGGCCTGCATCGTGCAGGCCGGTTTCGAGACCCCGTGCGGTATGACCAGAACCTGGGGATGGAGCGACCATGTCCTCGATGTTCTTCGATGGCTGGAGCGAACTGGCGCGGGTGGTGATCGTCGGCGTGCTCGCCTACCTGGCGCTGCTGCTCTTGCAGCGTATCTCGGGTAAGCGGACCCTCTCGAAGATGAACGCGTTCGACCTCGTCGTCACGGTCGCGCTGGGCTCGACGCTCGCCACGATCCTGCTCTCGGAGGATGTCGCGCTCGTCGAGGGGGTCGTCGCGCTGGCGCTGCTGATGGGCCTGCAATACCTCATCACCTGGGCCTCGGTCCGCTCGTCGGCAGTCAAGGGGCTGGTCAAGGCCGAACCTACGCTCCTCTTCTACCATGGCCGGATGCTCGACGATGCGCTGCGGGGTCAGCGGGTCACTCGGGACGAGGTATTGCAGGCGATCCGCAGCCAGGGCAGGGCGGCGCTCGACCAGGTCGAGGCTGTCGTCCTCGAAACCGACGGCACCTTCTCGGTGATCCAACACGCAGAGACGGACGACGAGTCCGCGCTGAGGAATGTGGCTCGCGCGAATACTGGTCGTGAGAGCGGCGCGGACAATGGCCCGAATGGACTCGACGTCAGCCCGGACCATACTAGGCAGGACGGTCGGCAGGGCGAGCACGCGGCCACGGAGCGATCGAGCCGCTCATGACGCTCGTCGCCGGACTCCTGGCCGTCGGGCTCGCCGCGGTCCATCTGGTTGCGGGGAAGCTGCGCTTCCTCGACGTCATACCGCGGAGCCGGTGGCTCTCGGGGGCCGGCGGCGTCTCGGTCGCCTACGTCTTCATCCACATCCTGCCGGACCTCAGCCGCCACCAGGACGTCATGCAGGAGACGTTCGGCTCCGTACTCGGCCTTGTCGAGAACCACGCCTACCTGGTGGCCCTCGTCGGGCTGGCCACATTCTACGGACTCGAGCACGCCGCGAGGGCGTCACGGGCCGAGCGCCGCCAGGGGAGCGCCGGCGACGAGATGAGCTCCGGCGTCTTCTGGATCCGCATGCTCTCGTACGGCGTGTACAACGCGCTAATCGGCTACCTGCTGCTCCACCGCGAGGAGCCCGGCCTGCGCAGCCTGCTCTTCTTCTTCACGGCCATGGCGCTCCACTTCGTCGTCAACGACTACGGGCTCCGACAGGATCACAAGGGCGCCTACGATCGAGTCGGACGCTGGGTCCTCGCCGCCGCGCCGCTGCTCGGATGGGCGATCGGCGCCACGACGACGATCCACGCAGCGGCCGTCGGGGTCCTGTTCGCGTTCCTGGCCGGCGGCGTGATCCTGAACGTGCTCAAGGAAGAGCTGCCTGAGGAGCGCGCCAGCCGCTTCGGCGCCTTCGCGCTCGGTGCCGCCGGCTACGCGGCGCTGCTCCTCGCGCTTGGCTGACGCGGCGTCAACTCCGATGAAGGAACGTCCATCGAAGATCGCGGGGCTGTCGAGTCAGGGGGCGCGGCTGCGTCGGACGTTAACCACGTCCGCCAGCAGGCCGATCGCCGCCGCCTGGAACCCGGCGAACAGCAGGATCAGCGCGGTGTTGTCGAAGATCTTGTGGAAGCCGAACCAGCCGATGCCGAGGGCCAGCGGCGCCAGGAGGAACAGCATGGCGGCGATCGGCAAGTAGATCTTCAGCGGGCGGAAGATCAGCGTCATCCGCAGCACGAGCATGAAGAAGTTGAACGTGTCCTGAATCGGCCGGATCTTCGACTTGCCGGTGCGCTTGTAGTAGTCGACCTCGACGTACTCGACCAGGTAGCCGCTGTTCAGCGCGGCGAGCGTGATCGTCGTCGTGAAGGAGAACTTCGAGGGCAGCAGGTCGAAGAACTCGATCGCCAGCGCCCGCTTGAACAGGCGCAGCCCGGAGTTCAGGTCCGGAATCTTCGTCCCCGTCAGATAGCTCGCGAGCCAGGTGAGCATCCGCTTGGCCGGGCGCCGAACGAGCGGGATCGCCGCGTTCGCACGAGTCCGTGCTCCGACGACCATCTCAGCATCTTCGAGCAGGGCCGCCAGGCGCGGGATCTCCCGGGCCGGGTAGCTTCCATCGGCGTCGATGATCGCGATCGATTCGAACTGGGCGTGGCGGATGCCGGTCTTGAGTGCCTCGCCGTAGCCGCGGTTCTGGCGATGCTGGACGACCCGCACCCCCGTCTCGCGCGCCATCTCGGCCGTGCGATCGGCCGAGCCATCGTCGACGACGAGGATCTCCCACTCATACGGGAACTCGTCCATCGCCGCGCGAACTTGCTCGACGACGGGACCGATGCCGCGCTCCTCGTTGTAGGCGGGGATGATGATGCTGAGCGAGTGGGCGGTCGGGACGGCCTCCGCCGGTCGGGTCAGCAGGGCCGTCCGCGCGCTCGTGTCGAAGAGTGCCATCGCCTCGATCTCGTCGGGCTTCCCCGGGCAGGCTGCCGGCCGCGAGCCACGGCCGGGTGCAAAGCGCGCCAATCCTACCACAGCCCGCCCGCCGCCCGCCCGACGGCTCTTCGTTACCTTGGGACCCGTCGTCGTGGACGGCCGGCCAGGAATTCCGTCACACTCTGGCGACCATGGCCGACCTCGCGCTCCCGCGCCCGCGCCCCCTCGGATGGACGCGCCTCGCCGTTCCGCTCGAGCTGGCGACGCTCACCTTGCTGCTCGCGTTCGCGGCGCGGCTCCGCTGGCTCAGGCTCGACACCTACACCGGGTCGTTCGACGAGGGCATCCGCAGCCAGCAGCTTCTGCTGATGTCGGCCGGGTATCGCCCGTTCCGCGACATCTTTTCCTCGCAGGGCCCGCTGCTGCTCGACCTGCTCTATCCGTCGTTCGTGCTGTTCGGGCAGAACCTCCAGGCCGCGCGAGCGGGAGTCGCCATATTCTCGATGATCGGGCTGGTCGGGGCCTGGCTGACGGCGCGGGCCATCGCCGGGCCCGTGGCGGGCACCGCGGCCGTTGGCATCCTGCTACTGAGCCCCGGCTACCTGGAGGGCTCGCGGCTCGCGCTGGCCGAGGTGCCGACGATCGCCCCGGCGCTGCTGGCCATCGCCGCGCTGCTCGCCTACCGGCACGGCGGCGACCGGCGCTGGCTGGTCGCCTCGGCCGGGCTCTGCGCCCTGGCGCTGCTGATCAAACCGATGGTAATCCACGTCGGCGCGCCGCTGCTGGTGCTGCTGGTCTTTTGCGGAGGGCGGCGGGCCTACTACCACGCGCTCATCGACCTCGCGCTCTACGGCGCCGTCGTCGGGCTGCTCTGCGCCGCCACGGTGCTCGCCCTCGGGCCGGGCGAGGTCTGGGAGAACCTCGGCGCCTATCGAGCGGGCGCGGGCCACGGCGTTGGATCTGATGCCGTGATGAACCTGCGCCTGACGGCGAATGTCATCGCGCACGAGCGGATCGGTTTCTTGGCGCTCGCGGCCGGCGGGCTGGTCCTCGGCCTCTGGCGACGGCCGGTCGAGACGGCGGCGGTCGGCCTTTGGGGCCTCGCGGTGCTCGGGTTCTTCGCCCTGTACGGCGACCTCGCCGACAAGCACATCGTCTACCTGGTGCCTCCACTGGCCCTGCTCGGCGCGATCGGGGTGGGCCTGACCATCGCGCTGGTCCG
>JALYGH010000703.1 GCA_030777205.1 Chloroflexota bacterium | reverse complement strand
GGCGAACGTCGCGACGAACATGTCGGTCGTGCCTTGGAGGTAGTAGATCGGCTGGCCGAGGATCGCGTCGAGGGCAATGTCGCGCATCAGGCGCTCAGCCTGGATCTCGCTCACGCGAAGCTCGTCGCGGATGCGGCCGGCCAGCTCGAACGCCGAGCCTTCTTGCGCTTCCTCTCGATAGATACGACGGGCACGGGCCATCTGGCGGTCCGGATCGCCACCGGGCGGCTCGCGGAAGTCGAACTGCTGGTCGTAGCGGATCGTCCTGACCGCCAGCCCCTCGCCGGAGCCGCCGGCGACCGCGAAGGTGCCCTGGACGAGGTTATTTCGCACCATCCAGGGCACCACGGTCACGGCGAACACGGCGAGCATGACGGCAGCGGCGCGCAGCGCCGGCCGCCAGCTCGGCGCCAGCATCGGCAGCCCGGCCAGCATGACGACGAGCGTGAGCTGGGCGATCGGGCGCGTCAGGGCGGCCAGCCCGAGGAGCAGTCCGGCCGCGACGAAGAGGCGGAGCCGTCCCGAGCGCGCGCCGAGCAGGTACGCGAGGAGCGCACCGACCTGCAGCGCGGCGAACAGCGTCTCGCTCATCAGGTAGTGCTCCATGATGAGCAGGGGACCGCTCAGCGCCGTCAGCGAGCCGGCCAGCAGGCCAACGGCCGTCCCGAACGCCAGGCGACCGAGCGCGAAGGTCGCCAGCGCCACGAGCACTCCGATCAGGTGCTGGACGAGCACCAGGACCCGGAGCTCCTCGCCGAAGAGGGCGATGACGCCGCCGACGAAGGCCGGGTAGAGCGGCGGCCGCTTCAGGATCGGGGCGAAGCCGAGGCCGTGCGCGAGGTCGAAGCCCGGCAGGAGGTAGCTCAGGCTGTCGTTCGTGACGAACGGCGGCGCCCGAAACGAAAAGGCGAGTCGCATGACGAGCGCCAGGGCCAGGACGAACAGCGCCGCCCAGAGATCGAGCGGTACGGCCCCGAGAGGCCCCTCGATGCGGCGTGGCGCGGACGTGGAAGCGGCCGGCGAAGGGGGCGCTTCCACCGGCCGTTCAACGGCGATCAGGGCGATCTACCAGATGCCGAGCTCGACCTTGGCCTCTTCACTGGCCATCGTCCGGGGATCCCAGCGCGGCGTCCAGACCAGGTTCATGTCGACGTCCTTGATCTGGGGGAAGGTCGTGGTGAGGACAGCGTGGGCCTGGGTCTGGATCATCGGCCCGAGTGGGCAGGCCGGCGTCGTCAGCGTCATGTCGATGACGACCTTCTTGTCGTCCTCGAGCGTCTGCACGCCGTATACGAGCCCGAGGTCGACGATGCTGATGCCCAGCTCCGGATCGTAGACGGCCTTGAGGGCCTGCATGATCTCGTGCTCGTCGGGCAGCGCCTCGCCGCTCGCCTCCGTCTGGGTCTGCTTCTGGTTCGTCGTCACTTCGTCAGCGGCCATCGTGGTGACCTCCGCGCGGGGCGGGCCCGCGATGGTATTCATTCGGCAGCATCAGTCCAATTTTACCAGCAATCCGCCCGCCCGCCCTTTCTTGGCGACGTACAATCGCCCGTAGTGCGGCCGGCCGGCCGCCTACAAGGGGGACGATCGTCGATGGACCAGCCCGGAACCGACCTGCCGCGCGCGTTGGAGGGCCTGCGCGTCCTCGACCTGGCCACGTTCATCGCCGGACCGTTCTGCGCCGGCCTCCTGGCCGAGTTCGGCGCCGACGTGATCAAGGTCGAGCAGCCGGGCAGCGGCGACTCGATGCGCGACCTCGGCCTCAAGGCGAACGGGCGGGCGTTCTTCTGGGCGCTGGAGGCGCGCGGGCGGCGATCGGTGACCCTCAACCTGCGGGATCCGCGCGGTCAGGAGCTGGCCCTGAAGCTGATCGAGCGGAGCGACATCGTCGTCGAGAACTTCCGGCCGGGTACGCTCGAGCGCTGGAACCTCGGCTACGAGCGGATGCGCGAGGTGAACCCGGGCGTGATCCTGGTCCGCGTGTCGGCCTACGGCCAGACCGGCCCGTACGCGAGCCGCCCCGGCTTCGGCCGGGTCGCCCAGGCATTCGGCGGGCTGACCTATCTCGCCGGCTTCCCGGACCGCCCGCCGGTCCTGCCCGGCTCGGCGACGCTGGCCGATTACGCGGCCGGCCTGTTCTCGGCGACGGCGGCGCTGGCCGCGAAGCAGTATCGGGATCAATCTGGCCAGGGCCAGGTGATCGACGTCTCCCTGTACGAGTCGATCTTCCGCCTCTGCGACGTCATCGCCCTGGAGTACGACGTGCTCGGCGTGGTCCGCGAGCGGCACGGCTCGGATGCCCACGCCGTCCCCCACAACCACTATCCGACGGGCGACGGCAAGTGGATCGCGATCGCCTGCACGAACGACCGCATCTTCCAGCGGCTGAACGGCGCGATGGGCGCGGCCGGCTGGGGCGACGATCCGAGCGTGGCCACCGCGGCGCAGCGAATGAACCGCCGCGCCGAGATCGACGGCCGGGTAGCCGAGTGGACCGGCCGCCACTCGCTGGCCGAGCTGCGCGATGTCCTCGATGCCGCGGAGGTCCCGAACGCCCCGATCGCGAGCATCGCGGACATCTTCGCCGAGCCGCACGTCCGGGCGCGCGGCACGCTCATCGACGTCGAGGACCCGGTCATCGGCCGCGTCAAGACGCCCGCGCCGGTGCCGCGCCTCTCCGAGACGCCGGCTCGCGTGCCGCGCCCGGCGCCCGAGGTCGGCGAGCACAACGCCGAGGTCTACGCCGAGCTGGGCCTGGACGCCGCCGCGCTGGACCGGTTACGCGCTGACGGCGTGATCTGACCCTACAGTGACCGATTCTTGCGGCCCTGCCGGGGTGGAGGGCAATGAGATCCCCCAGCATTGGGGGCCGGGGGGCGGTTATCCCGCCGGCGCGCCGCTGTTGAAGACGTCCCACCACATCCCGGCCGCGATGACGAACACGAGGAGACCGTACGCCCAGCGCAGCACACGGATCGGCGTCCGGGCGCTGACGATACTGCCGAGCTGCGCGCCCGGGATCGCGCCCAGGATGACGGCCAGCGACGGCCAGAGCGGGACCTGGCCGGTCGCGATCTTCCCCGCTGCCGCCGCGAGGGCGGTCGGGACGCCGACCGCGAGGACCGTCGCGAGCGCGACGCGCGTCGGGATCTTGAACAGGTAGATGAGCATCGGGACCATCAAGAAAGCCCCGGCTCCGTTCATCCCGATGACGAGGCCGACGACGAGGCCCGCCAGGATCGCGAGGATCGGATTGAAGGGCGGGAACGATGACGGACCGGCGGCCTCGGTCGGGCGCGGGACGAACATCAGCGCCGCCGCGACGGTCGCCAGCAGGGCCGTCACCACGAGCAGGACCTCGCCGGGCACGTATGCCGAGACGATCCCTCCGAGGAGCGCACCGGCCACACTGCCGACGCTCATCGTCACCGCCAGGCCCACGAAGACGCGCCGCTGCCGGCCGTGCGCGAGCGTGCCGGAGAGCGTCGCGGCGACTACCTGCATCACCGCGACCGCCGACGCCGTGCGGATGTCGACGACCGCGAGCCCGAGCCCCGCGGGCACATACAGCAGCAGCGGGATGATCACCAGCCCGCCGCCGATGCCGAGGAGCCCGGACAGGCCCCCGCCGACGATGCCGAGGCCGACGAGCAGGATCGCGAACGACGGAGTCACGAAGACGCGCGACTCGCGCGGACGGCATCAGCCGGCACGCTCGGATGCCGATGCTCGCTCGTCGCGTGCCCGAACCTGTCAGCGGACGCGGAACGCTCGCTGCGCCAGGTGGATCCCCTTCGCCATCCGCGTCGTGCTTTCGTCGTCGTCTTCCACGGTCGGCGCGGGTGCGTGCGCGCCGTCAGGGACGTTGGCGTCCACTTGAGTCGCCCGCAACCACGAGGGTCTGGTCCTCCGAGTCACTGGCAGTCACACCTGGGTGGTGCTGCGGGATCGGACGGCCCAGCGTTCGTAGAACGTGGCGAGAGTGTACACCGCGCCAGATGAAGGCTGGTTCGACGTGGTCGCCACAGACTGGGATCTCAGCCGTGGCGGACGGGGCGCGCGAGATCATCCGCGGCATCCGACGCGGCACCATCGGCCCTCGTGACCGGTACGCCGGCCGGGGCCAGGCCGGGGTTGACGTCTGAAGTGTCGGCCGCGTGACAGACATCCCGGCGAGGACGGCGTACGCTTGGGCTATCACGCGAACGAGGGGCGCTCGCCCCGGGAGGAACCCATGCTCCGCCGTCTGATCTTGGGCGCCGCGATTGTCGCGGCCTTCGCCGGCCTGTCGCCGGCCGTGCAGCAGCCGCCCACCGCTGCCGCCAGCCCGGCGAACCAGCTCACCACCGTGCAGTTCGCCTCCACGGTCACGCCCGGGGGCGAGAGCGTCCTCCAGGCCGGCTCCAACTACTTCAGCAGCGACACCCACATCGTCTGGGCGGTCGTCAACTTCGCGGGCCTGGCGCCGGGGACGAAGCTCACGTACGTCCTGCGCCTGAACGGGGGGGACTACACGTACGGCGACTTCGCCGACTTGGGCAATCGGACGTCCGGCCGTGTCGCGTTCCCGCTCCACCGCCGCGATGATCCCGACGAGGAGATCCCCGGCGGCAACTACGACCTGTTCATCTATGCCGGCGATCAGCCGGTCGGGCACGGCACGTTCGGCGTCCGTGGCGACCGCGGCTCCGACAACGAGGATCCGGAGTCGAATAGTCAGCGTAACGGCAATGGCAACGGCAACGACAACGACTGAGCCGGGCATGAGCGAGGTGTGCGCACCCCCGCTACGCATGGGCGCCGAGGCCTGCTCGTCGCCCATCGGCACGCCCCCGCGAGGCGGCGGCCTCGAGCCGCGGTCCAAACCACCGGCTCGAACGGTCACGGGTCATGAGCCACGGTGCAACGGCCAGGGGCATCAGGGGACGGCGCGCGGCGGCAGCAGCCGGGCCACGTCGGCCAGGCGCGTGACGCGGTGGTCAAACCGCGTGCTCGTGCCGTAGTCGCCGCTCTGGTGCGCCTGCTCGACCTTCACCGCGACCATGCCGAGCGCCTTGGCGGCGTCCAGCTCGGTGAACGCGCCGTCGGCGACGAACATGCACTCGGTCGGCTCGACGCGGAGCGCGCGGCAGGCGTGCAGGAAGATCTCCGGGTCCGGCTTGGCCACCCCGATCTCGCAGGAGAGGCTGAGCGCATCCAGCCGCTCGGCGATGCCGTTCCGCCGCACGACCTCACCCGCCTGGCAGGAGCAGTTGCTGACCAGGCCCAGGCGGTAGCCGCGCCGGCGCAGCTCGTCCAAGAGCGGCAGCGCCTCGGGGTAGAGGATGACGGCCCGTTCCCAGGCGGCGTGCTCGCGCGCGGCGAGATCGGCCACCAGCTCGGCCGGCGGGTCGGCGCCGAGGCCGCGCAGCATCAGCCGCAGCTCGTCCTCCATCCCGCCGTAGACCCCGCGCATCCGGTCGAGCACGTTCGCCCGCCAGACGTCGGCCCAGGCGTCGGCGTCCACGCCGGCCAGGCGCGCCAGCTCTCTCCGCGCCTCCTGGATGATGGACGGCGTCAGGTAGACGAGCGTGTCGTACAGATCGAACAGGACCGCTTTCATACGTCTTGAAGCACAGCGAACCGCTCGGTGCCCACATCCTGGGTCATGGCAGGTCGAGCACGGTCTTTAGCAACTGGTCGATGCGCTCCATGATCGGCGCACCGAGCCGACCGGCCGCGCGCTGGTTCAGGAGGCACCGCTTCGAGATCACGCGCGGCTGATCGCACATGATCGCCCCCGCGGATTTCAGCCCGGTTTCCTCGGGCTGGACGGCAATATGTAGCGGAAACGGCCGGATGCGCTGAGTCAGCGGCACGATGACGACCAGGCCCAGCGGCCCCTGATTGTAGGTGTCCGTGGAAACGACCAGGACTGGGCGCGTGCCGGCCTGTTCGTAGCCGACGACCGGGTCGAGCGATGTCCACCAGATCTCACCGCGTGCCGGCGCCGGCATCGTCCCGCCAGTCCTCCGGCTCGAGGCCATCGGCAACCGTGGCGTCCCATAGCGCCCGTTCGGCCTCGATCTCGGCGCGCGCGGCCGGGTCGGCGATGATCGCGGCCCAGGCGGCGTTCGCCTCGCGCAGGAGGTGCTCGCGCTGCCAGCGATCCACCGCCTGCTCGATGATCGCGGGCATCGACTGACCGGTGCTGCGCTCTAGCTGGGTGAGGGCGCGATGCGTCCGCTCACTGACGCGAACAGTGTGTGCATGGGCGGCCATCGATTCCGTGGCTCCGTTCTGGTTGTAGGCGAATGCGTATGCACGAGAAGATACATCGGTATCATACCGTTACCATTCGTCCGTCGAGGTGCCGCAACCAATCAACGACTTTCTGTCCCCCTTGCTACCCTGGGAAGGACCGGATGCTACAAGTCGTTGAACAACTCCGCCGCGGCGATGGCATCGTGCCACCCTTCGCCGTGGTCCTCGACGCTCCAACAGGCGGAGAGGACCGCGTGGGCGATGCCCCAGTCGCGCAAGCGCGCGCGATCGTACCCGAGCTCATCGGCGAGGATTTCCAGCCGACGGCGCAGGACGTCGGGATTCAAGTACCAGGTCTCCTGGTTGGGGTTGAGCAGGAACGGCCCGACCTCGTAACCGGGGTCGCCGGTCATGCCCTTCGGGTCGATCGCCAGCCAGGGAGCGCGTCGCGCGGAGAGGACGTTGTAGTGGTGGAAGTCGCCGTGCAGGAGCACCCGCGCCGGGGCGGACGCGAGCAGCTCCCGCGCGAGCGCCTCGGCGCGGTCGAGGAGTGACGCCGGGAACGGGCCGGGGCCGCCGTGCGCGGCACGGTGACGGTCGAAGGCGCGGAACCACTCGGCGACCGGCCGGAAGGGCCCGCCGTCGGCGGAGTCCGGGACGGGGCGCCAGAGCCGGCGCATGACCTCGGCGCCGATGCGCGTGGCGGCGGTGTCGTCCGTCCGCGCCAGTCCGGCCAGCGTCTCGCCGGGCCGTAGCCGTTCGAGCAGCATGGCGCAGACTCCATCGTCGCACTCCAGGAGCCGGCACATGCCGTCGCCCCCGTTGAGACGGACGGCCGCGATCTCCCGCTCAAGCTCGTGACGCGGGAAGCCGACCTTGAGCACCCCCTCCGTCCCGTCCGATCGGGTCGCCGCGGCGACGTAGTTGTAGGAGAGCGCGAAAGGCGAGCCGACGATAACATCCCACCGACGAGCCAGGTCGGCGACGAGCGCCGGCAAGCTCCGGATCCACGCCTCGCCCGCGGCCCCGTATATCTGGCGCGTCGTCCGCGCGAACTCGGACGGGATGGCGAGGGGACGTCCTGCCGAGCTCGCACTATCCCGAGAGGCACTCACGCGCCGTGCTCTTCGAGGATGCGCCACAGCTCGTCGCGGACGACCGGGCCGACGGCCCGGCGCTCGCCGTCGGCCAGCAGGACGCGCTCCCGCTCGACGACGCCGCCGATCCGCGCGGCCGGGATGCCCACTTGGGCGAGGCCGGCGAGCATGCGCTCGGCATCCGGACAGGCGATCAGCAGCGCGCCGCTCGAGATCAGCCGCAGCGGGTCGGCGCCGAGGGCCGCGCAGACCCGGCGGGTCTCGTCGAGGATCGGGACGGCGGCCGCGTCCACGACGTAGCCGGCGTCAGACGCCTCGGCCAGCTCCCAGAGCGCGCCGAGCACCCCGCCCTCGGTCGGGTCGTGGAGGGCGTGCGCGCCTAGCTCGGCGGCCAGGACGCCTTCCGGCACGACGCTCAGGCGGCTCGTCAGCGCCCGCGCCCGCTCGAGCGTGGCCGCGTCGAGGCGGTCAAGGAGGAGGTGGCCGAGGTCGGCGGCGAGGATCGCGGTGCCCTCCAGCGCGGCCGCCTTGGTCAACACCAGTGCATCGCCGGGGCGGGCGTCGGCCGAGGTAAGGAGCCGGTCGCGGCGGGCCCGCCCG
>JALYGH010000702.1 GCA_030777205.1 Chloroflexota bacterium | reverse complement strand
TCGTGGAGCCGTCCCCACGCCCCGCCTCCGCGTTTCTTCCCCTAATCCAGTTGCGTTCGGGCGACGCGTACGCGAGACCGGCCGCCCCGTTCGTCCGCCTCGCCGCATTGCCGCGGCCACCGGCTCGCCCTGCACGCCGGCCGGCGCCAGCCGGCTGCCCGATCGATCGGCTCAGGCCGACCATCCGCGCCGAGCCGCATCGACGTGACGTGCCTGGCGTAGCCCCGGCACTCGCATGCGCATTCTCCCACATCGGCTTCCGCTGTCAAGGGTGAGAGCCTTGCGTAACGCAGTTGGTGACGAAGGCGAGGACTTGGGCTCGGCGGGTCATCGGAGCGGGCCAGCCAGGCGGCCAGCTGCTCCAGCGACTGCCGCCACGTCCGCAAGACCAGCAGCGTCACAGGACCGTCTCGTCGCGAGAAACCGGCGGGGCGCCGCCCGGCGCACCGGGGCGGGTAGGGCAGGCAGCTCGGGGAGTCGGCGAGCGCGGCGGAGGATCGCCTCAGGGCTGTCCCGGCGGGCGCGGCGGATCGGTCGGGCTGCCGCTCGCGTCGGGCGGCTCGGGCTCCTCGCGCTCGACGGTGATCGTGCAGCGGGTCACCAGGGCGGCCAGGGCGCCGAGCGCGGCGACCTGCGGCGCCAGCAGCGCGCCCACCACGCCCAGGGTCAGCGGGATCTCCAGCAGGGTGCGGTCGTCGTGCTTGATGATGATGCGGCGGACGTTGCCCTCGGAGACCAGGCCGCGCACCCGCGCGACCAACTCGTCGCCGGTTGCCGTCAATTCGTCCTGCCAGCTGCGCGGCGGGGGCGGAGGCTCGGATGGCGTCAGCATGTCGCTACCTCCTCGGGGTGGTGCGGATGTGCCGAAGGGAACGTACCGGCTAGGCCGGTCGTTTTGCCCCCGCGCGCCGTCGCTTGCGCGCGGCGGCGCGGATCTTGTCCCGCCGCTCCTCGTGGGCCGGCCTGAATCGCTGCTTGCGGCGATACTCGCGGAGGATGCCGGACGCCTCCATCCCCCGCTTGAAGCGGCGGTACAGCTCCTCGAAGGGCTCGCCCTCGCGGGCATTCACGAACATACGGGCTCCTTCCAGGTCAGGCGGACGTCGCCGTCCTGCGCGTGACGTGATCGCGCCGGTAGTCACCGACGGGGCAGGACCGGGTCGAGCAGGCGAAGGTGTCCTCCGGGACGTCGTCGCGCCGGACGTACTCGCCCGATCGGCGACATTCGGGGCACAGGGGTCCTCGGATTCGAACCATACTCGTTCTCCTTCATCTCCATTGTGCTCGGTCCCGCCCGCAGCCGGTCGCCGCGGGGCGGCGCGAGGCCCTAGCGGCGAGGGCGGCAAGTGCCGAGCTCCTCGCCCGCAAACGGGCCGCCGAGGTCAATAGGGGTGCGGGAACCAGCCAGCGCCGCCATCCTCAGCCAGTAGTGCGTGGTGGTGCCCAGGCGGTCGACTCGGTGGACCGTGCCCGCCTCGCGCGTCGCAATCACGAGCACGTCGTCGCCGATCTTCATCGTGTCTTCCCTCTCCCTGCGCCGCGAGGAAGCACGGATCATGCCGCGGCGGGCGGATCGAGCCACTTCGGGATCCCGAGCCGATCGCGGAGGTCCGTCCGGACGACGGCGGCCGGACCGTGTCGGCACACGAAAGGAGCCGGGCGAGAGGCAGATCCCTCGCCCGGCTCCCAACCGTCCTACCGGTCGAACTACGGCTTAGCGGTAGCCGCCCCCACCGTAGCCGCTGCTCTGCCGCGGCGTGAAGCAGTCGGAGCAGTAGACCGGCTTGTCGCCGCGAGGCTGGAACGGCACCCGCGCCTCATTGCCGCAGCTCGAGCAGGTCGCCGAGTACATCTGGCGTTCCTGCCGGCCGTAACCGCCACCGGAGCTGTAGCCGCCACCGGAGCCGTACCCCCCGGAGCTGTAGCCACCGGAACCGCCGCCACGCTCGGCCTTCCGAGCGGCACGGCAATCCTGACAGCGGCCGGGCTCATTGCTGAAGCCCTTCGACGCGTGGAACTCCTGCTCCCCGGTCGTGAACACGAACGCCTGGCCGCAGTCGCGGCAGGTCAAAGTCTTGTCGGCGTAACTCAACGCTGATTCCCTGTAGTGTGCTTGGCGGGTCCCGTCAGCGCGAGTGCACGAGGGGGAACGCAGTCGGCGTGGTGGTGCCGTGCGTTGCTACCTAGCCCGAACGGCCGTCCAGCGAAACAAACCAGCACCCCCAGTCTACCCGATCCGGTGCCCGCCGCGCCCGGATTTCGAGGCGGCTCGCTCGCCATGCGCCCATCCTTCGGCGGTACGGCGGCCCACCCCACGGCGAGCCTCGACCAGTCTTACTGCCGCTGATGATCCTGCCCCCTCCCCGTGGCAACCAGGGCGGGTGCGCCGCGGCCTTTTTGGGTCGTCGGGCTTCTCGCAGGTCCCCGAGGGCGGCGAGATCGACCGATCGAGCCCTAGAATGTTGCGCAATCTTCTAGGACGTGCTATGGTGGGGTATGGCGTCCGATGCAAGCGAGCTCGCACGTCAACTGGCCGCCCGGCGCAAGCCGAAGCGGGTGATCTGCCCGATCTGCGCCACCCAGGTAGTGGGGATCGGGCGGCGGACCTACTGCAGCGACCGGTGCGCCAAGCTCGCGTGGTGGCGCCGCCACCGCGCTAAGGCCTCCGAGGCGTCGGAGGCGGCAAGGGGCCTCCACGTCTGGGATGACGACGGGGGCGCCGGAGAGGCCGGGCATCATGATCGCCGGAGACACGCTCCACCATCCGAGCGACGCGCTACCCGCGGATAAGCCCGCCGTCATTGGGCGAGGTACGGGGGACGAGTCGTCGGATCCGGAGGGCAGTGGAGCCCGGAGCCGCCTGACCTCGGAGCTCGCGTGCGCCCTCGGCGGCGGCCTGGTCCTCCTGGCCCTCGCCCTGCTGCTGTACGCCCTCGCCACGTGGCTGGGCCTGGGCACGGCCGACGCGACCGCGCGGGCGATGACCGGGCCCGCCGGCGCCGCGGCGCACGCCGAGCAATTCGCCGGAGTGTTCCTGGCCGGCGCCCTGGGCACCTTCGTCGCTCGCGAGTTCGCCGTGAGACCCCGCTGAATGCCGGCGTCCTCCTCGGCGAGGACGGAGGGCGGGAGGTGAGACGAATTGTGTTCGCCCCGGAGCTTCGCGACGATAACTCACGATCGACTCGGCTGGCCGACAGGTGGCCGGGTAGCACCCGAGTCTCACGGCCAATAGGGAGCCGGACCATGACGGCCGCTAACGTGGCGTGGATCCTCGACCATCGTGGTCGCCCGGTCCTGGAGCTGAACGTCGATGGCCACCCGGCCCACATCCGCAGCAGCCAGCGGACGGAGTTGCTCGAACACGGCGTCGTCAAGGGCATGGTCTACTTCGCCTCGGAGCGCGCGACCCAGTTCCCGAACGCCTTCATGCGGGGCGGGCCCAGGCCCGAGCTCTCCAAGGGCGACCTCGTCGGCTGCACCGACGACCCGGCGGTGTTCGCGCTCTTCGAGCAGATGTGCCGGGCGATCCTGGATGGCACCTGGCGACCGGGCCCGCGGCCGTCGGCGGGCTGATTGGGCGACGGAAGGGATGCCGACGATGACGATTCAAGGCGGGTATTTCAAGGAGCTCGACGCGCTCCTGAAAGCGATGCCCTCGGGCCAGATTGACCTGGCACGGTTCGAGGCGCACGAGCGGCGCTACGGCCGTCGGTATGACGACCCGGTAGAGATCATCGAGCAATGGCTCCTCGACCGGCAGCGGCGCGTCCAGGATGCTTGATGCGGATCCTGTCGCAGTTCGACGGCCTCGGGGGTGCACCATGACGGTGCCCGCGCAAAAGTCCATCGTGCTGGTCAACGACAGCCGCCCGGCCCTCCAACACGTCGCCGACGCGCTCGAGCAGGACGGCTACACGGTCGTCCCGTGCGCCGAGCCGGCGCGGGTCCATGCGGTGGTCCGTGCGACGATGCCGGACCTGGTCATGCTCGACAGCCGCGCTGCCGAGGCGACGGCCTGGCACGCCTCGGCCATGCTCAAGCTGGATGCGAAGACGGCGGCGATTCCGGTCCTGCTGTGCCTTGCCGAGAACCCGCAGCACGCGGCCCTGACCGCCCGCGCCGGCGCGATGGGCTGCAGCATCCTCGTCACACCATTCGAACCTGACGATCTGCTGAGCCGCGTTCGCCACCTGCTCGCCTAGCAGCCGGCTGACCGGCGGACGCTCAAGATAGGGACTTGCAATGGCGCTCCACCTCGCGGATCTCGACGACTGCACCCGACACGTCATTCTGGATGAGCTCGAGGCCGACGTGACGCGGGGCTGCCTGTACCGGCCACGGCCCCCGGGCTGAGCCGGGCAGGGCGACGCCGGGCCGAGCGACGCGCCGCCGAACGAACTACCACACCTGGGAGAACAACCAATGGGCGATAAAGGCAAAGGCAAGGACAAGGGGAAGACCAAGAAGACGACGCCCAAGGCCGGTAAGGCTGGACTCCGGCCGCACGAGCAACGCCAGCAACAAGACGCCGCCGTCAAGAAGTAAGGCGGGTGGTCCCGGGCACCGACCAGATTGGCCCACACGAGGGGCCGTCCGACCGACGCTATCTCGTCGTCAGGCATGCGGCCGCCATCACGTCGGGGGTCTCCCCCCTCCGTACCGAAGCGTCCGTGAATCCAGGTCTCATGGGGAGAGGAAAAGTTCGGATCATGTTCGGCT
>JALYGH010000701.1 GCA_030777205.1 Chloroflexota bacterium | reverse complement strand
GGGCCTGCGGTCGCCCGTCGCGCTCGACCAGACCTTCAGCACCGGGACCGCGTTCGGCGTGAACGGCACGCCGATGGGAGTCCTCATCGACGCCCAGGGGCGGATCGCCTCCGACCTGGCGGTCGGCTCCCCGGCCGTCCTCGCACTGGGAGGATCGCAAGACCGGGCGAACTCGGCGACTGCCTGAGCGGTCCGTCTCCGGAGTCATGATCTCAGGTCGGTCGTGAACCGCCCCCGAGCAGCCTGAACTCGCTGAGCCAGCGGCCCGATGTCGAGCGGGCCGGCCACAGTGGCCGGCCCGGCGGCGTGCCCCGCCGTCGGCGTGGCCATGCCGGTATGTGAACAATCACCATCTGGCGCGGGCTTTGCCCCTTTGGGCAGCGCCGGCGACCGCTCGGCCGGTCGGCTGCTTGTGCGGCAGTCCTCAGCTTCGGGCACGCGCGGGGGGATGCTGGATGGCGCTAGTCTCCGACCTGGTCGGGCGGGAGATTCGCGACGGCGACGGGCGCCGCGCGACCCTGATCGACCTCGTCGTGGACCTGCTCGGCGGCGAGTATCCGCCGGTCACGTCGTTCGTGATCCGCTGCGACGGCCGGCGGCGCTTGTTGCCATCGCCGGACCTGCGGCACGTCGGCAAGCGCATCCTCGTCGCCGATCTCGGGCTCACCGAGCCGGCCGACGACGACGTCCTGAACGCGCTCGTGCTGCTCGACCGCGACGTGATGGACGCGCTCGTCCTCGACCTAGCCGTCCAGCGCGCCGTGCGCATCAACCACATTTGGGTCCGCCGCCCCGACGGCGCCCTTGCCCCCACCGCGATCGACGTCAGCCCCTGGGCGAACCTGCGCCGAGTCGCGCGCGACTGGTTCGGCCGCGGCCGTCGGCAGGACTTGCTCGATTGGCGGGACGTCAAGTTCCTGCGCGGCGATTCGCACCGCTCGTTCGGCCGGGCCGACCTCGAGCCGCGCGCCACGCGATTGACGCCGGCCCAGGTGGCCGATCTGGCGGATGCCCTGCCGTACCTCCACGCCGCCGAGCTGCTCAATTTGCTGCCGTCTGGGTTCGCCGCCGACGTCTTCGAGGTCATGTCCCGCGAGCGCCAGCTCCAGGTGCTCGGCGAGCTGCCGCCCGCGCGCGCCACTCAGATCCTCGCCGAGGCGTCGCCCGACCACGTGGCGGACGTCCTGGCCACCCTGGACCTGGCGGATGCCGACCACATGCTCGAAATGCTGCCCGGCGACCGTGCCACCCTCGTGGCGGACCTGCTGCGCTACCCGAGCGACTCGGCCGGCGGCATCATGACCAATGAGGTCGTCGTCGTCCCGTGCGGCCTGTCCGTGAAGCAGGCGATCGAGGCCATCCGCCCGCAGCTCGCCCGCCCGGATCTCGTGTACTTCGTCTACGTGGTCGCCGACTGCGACTCGCGCCGACTCGTCGGCGTCCTGACTCTCCGCGACCTCCTGCTCGCCGAGCCGGATCGGCCGATCTCGGACGTCATGAATCCCCGCCTGATCGTGGCCGACCCGCTGGAGTCGGCTCGCGAGGTGGCGTATCGGCTGGCCGACAACCAGTTGAACGCCCTGCCGGTCGTCGCTCCCGACGGGCGGCTGCTCGGGATCGTGACCATCGACAACGCGATCGTCCAGATCGCCCCCGAGGCGCTGCACCGCAATCTGCCGAGGGTCTACGCGTGAGCCGGGCTCCGGCCGATCAGGCCTCGCACCGGGCGGACGACGAGGCGGCTGTCGCGGTGGCAGCGGCGGCGCCGGCCGAGAGCGACCTCATCTACGCTGAGCCGAGTCGGGCTGGCGCCGAGTGGCGGGCTGCGCCTGACGGTGATCGCCTGGTCGACGGCCATCATCGTGAGCGCCCTGGCCCTGATCATGCTACTGAATCTCGGCGCCGAGGCGGTTGGCGTCGATCTGTTCCGAGCCCTGCAAGGATGAGCATGCAAACCGAGCGTCAGGTACCGGCGGACGGCCGAATCGAGACACACGACGTTCCCGTGCGCGACAGCGGGGGCCGGACGAATCCGCTGGCCGACCCGACCGTGGTGGCCGTGCACGTCAGCAAGCGGTTCGGCGAGACCGACGTCGTCCAGGGGTTGACGTTCGAGGTCGAGCGCGGCCAGATCTTCGGGATCATTGGCCCGAGCGGCAGCGGCAAGACGACGATGATGCGCATGCTGCTCGGCGTCTTGCGACCCACCACCGGCGACCTGCGCGTGCTCGGTCGTCGGCCGCATCAGTTCCGTCGGCGGGAGCGCGAGCGGCTCGGCTACATGCCCCAGTTGTTCGTGCTCTTCCCCGAGCTGTCGGTGTCGGAGAACCTTAATTTCGCGGCGTCCGTCTACGGCGTGGGCTGGTTCGGCCGCGGCAAGCGGATCCGCCAGGCGCTCGAGTTCGTCGAGCTGTGGGACGCTCGCAACCGACCGGCCTCGAAGCTGAGCGGCGGGATGCAGCGCCGCCTCGAGCTGGCCGCGACGCTGCTCCACAACCCGGAGGTCGTGTTCCTCGACGAGCCGACGGCCGGCATCGATCCCGTCCTGCGCGCCAAATTTTGGGATCACTTCCGCGAGCTGCGCGACCAGGGGCGGACGCTGATCATCACGACCCAGTACGTGACCGAGTCCGAGTACTGCGACCGAATCCTGGCCCTGAAGGACGGCGGGCTCGTGGCCCTCGGCACCCCGGAGGACGTTCGCCGCCGCGCAATGGGCGGCGAGGTCGTCCACGTCTCCGGTTCGGACCTCGGCCGACAGGCGGTCGCACTTATGCGCGAGGTGCCGGGGGTGCGCGGCGTCCGGCGCCTGGAGCACGACCGTCTGGAGCTGGTCGTCGAGGACGCCGGCTCGCTCGTGCCGGTCCTGCTGGAGACGCTACGCGTGGCCGGTGTGGAGGTCGACGAGGTGGCGGAGCAGCATCCGAGCTTCGACGAGGTCTTCGTGAGACTGATGGAGGCGGACGATGCGCGGGCCCCTAACGGTCATCGGTAGGCAGGTCGTCCGGATCCTCTCCTTCTTCTTCAAGGAGATCTGGGCCACCGTCCGCCAGCCGCGGCTGGTCCTCAGCGTCGTCCTCGGGCCATTCCTGATCCTGGCCGCGTTCGGCGTCGGCTACCGCGGCCAAACGCCAGAGCTGGCGACGACGCTCGTGCTCCCGAACGATCCTCGATTGCCGGAAGATCCCGCCGCGTACCGCGAGCTGTTTTCGCAGGTGTTCGTCCTCGAGCGCGTCACGCGCAACCGTCAGGAGGCCGAGGACGCCCTGGCGGATGACCGAACAGACGTGGTGGTCGTCGTGCCCGACAACGCCGAGGAGGTCGTGCTCGATGGCAACCACGCCCAGTTCGACGTCCTGTTCCGCGAGACCGACCCGCTCCAGGCCGCCTGGGTCCGCTACTTCGCCACGGTAGCCGTGCAGGAGCTGAATCGGCGGGTGATCGCGGACTTCATCGGCAGCGGGCAAGAACCGGCCCAGCGGATGGCCCAGTCGGCCGCCGACTTGCGGGCCCAGGCCGACGCGCTCGACGCCGACCTTCGCTCCGGCAACGCCGTGGCC
>JALYGH010000700.1 GCA_030777205.1 Chloroflexota bacterium | reverse complement strand
CTTCCTGACCGGCGGCCTGACCGCCCGCGCCTGCCTGCTGGCCCTCGAGGCGCGCGGCCTGCAACTGGAGCAGGAGCCGTTGCCGGGCATCGCGGCCGGGCGGGCGCTCGGAGGCGCCTGGGATGGTCGTGCCGTCATCACCAAGGCGGGCGGCTTCGGCGCCCCGGACGCGATCAAGCGCCTCGTTCATCCGCGCCGATCATAGATCGCCTGCCAGTCCGGCTCGCGGGCCGGGTTGCCGACACGCCACGTGAATCGATCCATGTCGAGCGCCGGGCGGCACGGTACACTTCACGAGCAACTTATGCCGAGGTGCGGGATGGCTCACCTGGAACGGGAGATACTGATCGCCCAACCGCCCGAGCGCGTCTTCGCCTACCTCGCGCAGCCGGAGCGCACGCCGGAGTGGTCCCCGAACGTCGTCTCTGTGCGCCTCACGAGCGACGGCCCGATCGGGGTCGGTGCGACGACCGAGAGCGTGGTCAAGGCGCTCGGTACGACCCAGCGGGCGGTCGGGCGCTGTACCGTCTTCGACCCGCCGCGCCGGCTGGTGATCGAGAGCCGGACGAACCTCGGCGCTACCACCGTGAACGAGACGGTATTGATCGCGGAAGGCGTGGGCACCCGCCTGCGCGCGAAACTCGACTACACCCTGCCCGGCGGCGCGCTCGGCGGTGGGCTGCTAGGCGGCTTCCTCGGCGTCGACAAGCAGATCCAGCGGGACTTTGAGCAGTCGCTGGTCCGGCTCGGGGCCGTCCTGGGGGCCGGCGCGGACGCGCGCTGAGCCAGCCGATCACTACGCCTCGGTCCGCTGCGACTCGCGCTCGCGCCACGTGCCCGGCGCAAGCCGCCGGACGACCGGCGCCAGCCCGTACAGCAGCGCGAAGCCGACGAGGATGACGAGCAGCAGCCTCGGATCCTCGACCAGGCTCGCGCCGATCCCGACGAACAGCATCGTCGGGATGATGTCGCCGACGATCGCCACTACCAGGTAGGTGGCGTAGCGGATCCGGGTGAAGCCGGCCGCGTAACTGACGATATCCCAGAGCGGCGCGAGGAAGATCCGGGCGAATGCCAGCGCCCGCCAGTCGCCGAGCCGCCCAACCAGCCGGTCGACGTTCGCCATGGCCGCCATACCGATGCAGCGCACCACGACGCGCCGGCCGATCAGCCGCGAGATCCAGAAGTTGAGCGAGCCGCCGAGCACATTGCCGAGGATGGTGAGCAGCACGCCCTCCCAGTAGCCGAAGACGGCGCCCGAGGAGATCCGCAACGGCGCGCCGCTCAACGGGGCGATCACGAACGT
This sequence comes from Chloroflexota bacterium, assembly GCA_030777205.1. Classification (GTDB taxonomy): domain Bacteria; phylum Chloroflexota; class UBA6077; order UBA6077; family JACCZL01; genus JALYGH01. The sequence goes on along the minus strand of JALYGH010000700.1, from coordinate 1,031 downwards.
CGCGACCTTCATCGCGATGTAGACGACCGGGCCCCATGGCCCCGCTGCCTCGACGGCCGACCTGATCCGCTCGATCCCGACGGCGTGGGTGACGACGAACATCGCGGCGCTCACCAGGCCGAGCCCGGCCAGGCCGAGCACGATGCCTCGAAACGAGGTCGGCCCTGCCGTATCGGGCGAGATTGGCGACGAACCGGGCCCCGCCGGCGAAGCCACCTCACCCGAGCTGTGCCGCTCCATCAAGCTCCCTTGCCGATTCCCGGCCCGACGTTGGGGCGGGGCCCGTCCGATCGGGTCCGCGCATTCCCTTCCCCGAGATATGTTCGCCCACGCGCGACTGCCGGGACACGGGATTTCGGCGGCGGCCGCGTGCTACCTCCACCTACCTTCCCCCACACCCATCGCCTATGATCGTGAACGTGACAGACTTGACGGTGGTGGTGATCGGGGCGGGAGCGCTCGGGGCGAGCACCGCGTACCACCTCGCGCGGCGCGGCGCCCGAGTCACCCTCGTTGACCAGTACGCGCCGGGCTCGCAGACGTCCCCGCGCGCGGCCGGCCTGACCAACACCAAGCCCGTCTCCCAGCCGATCATGGTCCGCCTCCAGGACGAGGCGACTGAGACGCTCGCCGCCTTCGAGCGCGAGTGCGGACGCTCGATCGACTTCGTCCGCTCCGGCAGCGTCAAGGCGTCGTACACCGACGCCGGCGAGCGCAGGCTGCTCCAGGACGTCGAGACGGCCCGCGCCCAGGGAGTGAAGGTCAACCTGATCTCGGCGGCCGAGGCCGAGCGACTGGCGCCCTGGTTCGTGGCCGGCCCGGCCCGCACGATCGCCCACGTCCCGAGCGACGGCTACCTCGATCCGGCGAGGCTGCCGGTGGCCTACATCGGGCTCGCGCAGGAGGCGGGAGCCCGGGTGCTGCCGTTCACGCGCGTGACGGACCTGCTCCGCTCGGGGGATGGGGTGGAGGGCGTGGCCACCACGCGCGGCGAGCTGCGGGCGGACGTCGTGGTGGACGCGGCGGGCGCC
>JALYGH010000699.1 GCA_030777205.1 Chloroflexota bacterium | reverse complement strand
GCGCCAGACGGCGGCGGCGCGCGCGCCACGCCGCCTGCCATCTCTGCCTCCGATTTCGACGAGGAGGAGCGACGGATTGTCACCGTCCTCTTCGCCGACATCGTCGGCTTCACGACGCTCTCCGAGCGCCTCGATCCCGAGGACGTCCGCGAGCTGGTCGCCGAGGTGTTCGGCCAGCTCACTCAGGCCGTCCGGGCCTACGGCGGTACGATCGACAAGTTCATCGGCGACGCGCTGATGGCCCTGTTCGGCGCCCCGGTCGCCCACGAGGACGACCCCCAACGGGCCGTGTCGGCCGCGCTGGCGATGGTCCAGGCCGTCGCGCGCCTCGACCTGACCGACCGCGACGGCCGACCGATCCGGCTCAAGCTGCGGATCGGCATCAACTCCGGCGAAGTGGTCGCCGGCGCCCGCGACGTCGGCGGGCACCGCGAGTACAGCGTGTTCGGCGACGTGGTGAACACCGCCGCCCGCCTCCAGACCGTCGCCGAGCCCGGCACGATCCTGATCGGAGAGCAGACCGCCCGGCAGGCCGGCGCGCTGTTCCGCCTCGAGCCGACCGAGCCGCTCCACCTGCGGGGGAGGGAGCAGCCGGTCCGGGCGTACCGAGTGGCCGGAACCGTCGCCGAGCCGTCCGCGGCGTTCGGATCGGGGAACGGCGCCCCGCGCGGGCGCCTCGTCGATCGGCAGGACGAGCTTCGACGGCTCCGGGAGCAGGTCGCCGAGCTCTCGCGGGGACGGGGCGGCATCGCGTCGATCTTTGGCGAGCACGGCGTCGGCAAGTCGCGGCTCGTGGAGGAGGTCCGCGCCTACGCCGAGGAGCTCGGGCTGCGCTGGGTCGAGTGCAGCGCGCCATCGTACGGGCAAGGCGTCAGCTACCGGACGTTTCGCGAGGTCGTCGCCGCGCTCTTCGGCTTCGGCGCCGAGGACGCCGACGAGCTCATCGCCGCTCGACTGCGCGACGGGCTCCGCGACCTCCAGATCGAGCCGGCGCTGCCCTACCTGGGCGCCATCCTTGGACTGCCAATCGACAGCTCGCCGACCGACGAACTGGGCGCACAGCAGCTCCAGCGGCGGGCGTTCTCGGCCGTGCGTCGGCTGCTGTTCGCCGTCGCCGAGCGGCAGCCACTCGTCCTCGTCCTCGACGACTTCGAGCGGGCCGATCCCAGCTCGGTGGATCTGTTGAAGGAGATGCTGGACCTCTCCGACGAGGTCCCGCTGTTCTTCTGCTACGTCTACACGCCGGAGCGGGACGAGCCGGCCTGGGAGCTGAAGGAGCTGGCGGCGCGGGCCTTCCCGCACCGGTACACGGAGCTGACGCTCGGCCCGTTGCCGCCGGACGCGGCGCTCGCGCTCGTCGGCGAGCTGCTCGGGTCCGACGAGCTGCCCGCCCGGTTGGTGGACCGCGTGCTCGCCAAGGCCGAAGGTAACGCGTTCTTCATCGAGGAGATCCTGCGCCGGCTCGTCGACGACGGGGCGCTTCGGCGGGACGGCGACCGTTGGGTGGCCGACCACGTCGTGCGCGCGGTCCAGCTTCCGGACACCCTGCTCGCCGCCGTCACCGCCCGGATCGACCGACTGCCGGAGGGCGTCCGCCGGACCCTCCAGGTGGCCGCCATCATCGGGCACGAGTTCTCCGAGCGGGTGTTGCGGCGGGTCACGGGTGGCGGCGCGGAGCTCGACCGACACCTCCGCGCTGCCCAGCGGGCCGGCCTGGTCCGTGAGCTGGCCGCGATTCCGGAGCGGCGGTACGCCTTCCGTCAGGCCCTGATCCAGGAAGCGGCCGCCCGGTCGCTGCTCCTGCGACGGCGGCGCGAGGTCCACGTCCAGGTAGGCTGGGCGCTCGAAGAGATCTACGCCGACAGCCTCGAGGAGCAGTACGCCTCGCTCGCGAGCCACTTCTTCGAGGGCGAAGCGTGGGAGCGGGCATTCCGCTACGGGAGCCTGGCCGCCAAACGGGCGGCCGCCGCCTACGCCAACGACGAGGCCGTCGCAAACTACACGATCGCGATCGAGGCGGCGGCACGCTCGGCGGCCGGCGCCAACCCGGAGGTGGTCGCCCAGCTCCGCGAGCAGCGCGGCGACGTCCGGGCGCTGGTCGGTTCCTACGCCGAGGCGCTGACCGACTACCGCGCCGCGCTCGAGCGGCACCACTCCAAGCTGCGCGACGCGGCCGAGGCGAGCGAGGACCAGCTGGCCGAGGCGTCGCACACGGCCCGCCTGGCGCTCAAGCTCGCTCGGCTGCACAGCTATCGAGGCGAGGCCGACGAGATGGTGCCCTATCTGGAGCTAGCGCGCGCCAACCTGCCGCCGGACTCGCCGGACGTCAGCGCACTCGCCGCCCTCGAAGGGGCCTTGTTGCTCTGGCGGGCGGACGTCGAGCGGGCGGTCGAGGCGGGACGGCGCTCGCTCGCCATCGCCGAGGAGCGCGGGAGCCATTACCACGTCGGCAAGGCGTACGAGCTGCTCACTCACCCTTCGCTGATCGGCGTGACCCGCCGCGAGGCGCTCGACTACGCGGCCCGCTGGATCCGGCTGGCGCGCGAGCAGCAGGACCGCCCGATGCTATTCCGGGCTCTCGTCGCCGAGGCGTTCATCAACATCTGGGGCCTGATGTCCTTCGACGAGCGCCTGGCCGCCGACGTCGAGGAAGCGCAGGAGCTGGCCGGCGAGATCGGATCGGTCGCCGCCGTCAACACCGTCGACGGCATCCTCGGGGCCGGCTACACCCTGCTCGGACGCTGGCGCGAGGCGGAAGAGCTCCTGCGGCGGGTCGACGGCCAGCCGACGGCCCTCGACGGCATCACCCCGATCCTCCAGTACTGGCTGGCTCACCTGCTGACGCTGCGCGGCGCGGTCGACGAGGCGGCGGACAAAATGCGTGCCTGGCTCGCCGGGCCGCCGAACCTCCACCGTCGGGTCGTCATGAACGCGCTGCTCGCGCTGAACCGCCGCCTGGCCGGCGACGAAGACGAGGCGCGCGCGGCGATGGCGCGGGCGGAGCAGGCCGAGGCCGAGCTGAGCTGCTCGCACTGCGACGTCACGCTCGCCGCCACTGCAGCCGAGTTCTATGCCGAAAATGGTGACCCGGCCGTCGCCGCGCGCTACGCCGCCCGGGGCCGCGCGCTCGCCGAGGCGTTCGGGCGCGAGGTGGGCATCCTGGCCGCGGACCGCGCCGATGCGATCCTCGCGCTGCGCGCCGGCGAGCCCGACAGGGCCGTCGCGCTCCTCGAAGGCGCGCTCGCCGGCGCCGAGCGTATGGGCCAGCCGTACGAGCTGGGATTGACGCTGCACGCGCTCGGACGGGTCTACCGAGCGCGGCGCGGCGATGTCGACGCGGAGCGGGCGCATGCGACGCTGACGCGGGCACTGGAGCTGTTCGAGCGGCTCGGCGCGAAGCCGGCGGCTGAGGTGGTCCGGGCAGCGCTGAGCGCGCCGGCCGGCGCGTAGCATCCGGTCCGCGTCGCATGGATCCAGACCTGTCAACTTGAGCATCGCGGTACTGTCATCCTGAGCGCAGCGAAGAGCCCGCCCTGGAGGAACCGAAAAAATCTCCCATTGCTGCCAGTCTGGATCGGGAGATCCTTCGCTGCGCTCAGGATGACATGAAGGGCGCTCAGGATGACGTGAAGGGCGGGCCCAGTTCGACAACTGCATCGCGACTGTGTGCCGCCACATCGGTGGCCCAGGGGACGTTCGGTATACTGGCGGCGGTTTCGGAGGCGTGCGCATGGAGCTCGCGGGCAAGCTCGCCCTGGTGACCGGGGGCGGGCGCGGGATCGGGCGGGCGGTCGGGCTGGCGCTGGCCCAGCGCGGGGCCGACGTCCTGGTGAACTTCTTCCGAAACGAAGATGCGGCGTCCGCCACCGCCGACGAGGTGCGGGCGCTCGGGCGCGACGCCGTCACCATCCGAGGCCACGTCGGGGACCCGGCCCGCGTCGAGCGAATGTTCGACCAGATTGCCGAGCGCTGGGGACGGCTCGACATCCTGGTCAACAATGCTGCCTCCGGGGTCATCCGCCCGCTGCTCGACCTGGAGCCGCGCCACTGGGATTGGACCCTCGACATCAACGCGCGCGGGGCCTGGCTCTGCGCGCGGGCCGCGGCGCCCTTGATGGATGGCCGCGACGGGCGGATCGTGAGCATCTCCAGCCTCGGCAGCGCCCGCGTCTTCCCGGAGTATTCGGCAGTCGGGATCTCGAAGGCGGCGCTCGAGTCGCTGACGCGCTACCTGGCGATCGAGCTGGCTCCGAAGGGGATCGCCGTCAACGCCGTCTCGGGCGGGCTGGTCGACACGGACGCCCTGAAGCACTTCCCGCGCCGCGACCAGATGCTCGAAGACGCCCGCGCCCGCACCCCGGCCGGTCGGATGGTCGAGCCGGAGGATCTGGCCCAGGCCGTCGCCTTCCTCTGCGGGCCCGGGGCGCAGATGATCCGGGG